>JALRBF010000272.1 GCA_023262365.1 Burkholderiaceae bacterium | reverse complement strand
CGGAAGCCGGGTGGCGGATGACGAGCGCGTCGGCACCGGCGGCGCGCAGGGTCAGCGCGGTGTCCCGCAGCGACTCCCCCTTGGCCACCGACGATCCCGACGCGCTGACGTTGATGACGTCGGCGCTCATCCACTTGCCCGCGACCACGCCCAAGGGCTGGCGCATGGTCCAGTTGTCGATGCCGGTAGAGACTTGGTCGGTGTAGTCGCCCTTGAGCAGTTGCGGCACGCCGCAGGCAAACTCCACCACCTCAATGCCACGGGTTACCTCGCCTTGGGCATCGGTGAACACCTTGCCGTGTTCGGCGGTGATGGCACGGGCCAAGTCGTCTCGGTGTTGGTTGAGCAGCTCCAAAAACTTAAACATCACCCGCGCGCGGCGAATGGGTGGGGTTTCCGACCAGCCGGCAAACGCGGCTTGCGCCGCGGCCACCGCCGCGCCCACTTGCTGCGCGCTGGCCAAGGCTACCTCGGCACTCATGGCGCCGGTGGCGGGGTTGGTGACGGGCTGGCGACGCTGGTTGTCGGCCAACACCGCACCGCTGATGTAGTGGCCAATAAGGGGCGGGGTGGATGCGTTCATGGGGTGTGGTGTCCTGGTTTTTTTAAAAGGGTTGAATGGGGCAGGCGTGGCGTATGTCGCCGCTGGCTAGCGGCCACCGCCGATGTCGAGCAAACTGGCCGTGGTGTAGGGTGAATCGTTGCCCAGCAACCACACCACGGCCTGGGCCACTTCGTGGGCGGTACCGGCGCGCCCCATGGGCACCGTGGGTGCCAGGTCGCGCACACGGTTGGGCAAGCCGCCGCTGGCGTGGATGTCGGTGTCGATGAGGCCCGGGCGCACAGCGTTGACGCGCACGCCCTCGGCTGCCACCTCGCGCGCCAAGCCTAGGGTAAAGGTGTCAATGGCGCCTTTGCTGGCGGCGTAGTCCACGTACTGGCCGCCGCCGCCCAAGCGCGCAGCGGCGCTGCTGAGGTTAACAATGCTGCCGCCTTGGCCGCCGTGGCGCGTGCTCATGCGGCGCAGCGCCTCGCGCGCGCACGCCATCGTACCCAACACGTTGATGCGCATCATGCGCTCCAGGCGCGGCCAGCTCATCTCGTCCACCCGGCAGGGCACATCCACCACCCCGGCGTTGTTAATTAGCCCACGCAGCGGCGTGCACTGCTGGTCGATGTTGGCAAACAAGCGCAGCAAGTCGGGCTCACTGGCCACATCGGCTTGCATGGCCCAGGCCTGGCGCCCGTGGGCTTGCACCGCCTGCACCACGTGCTGGGCGGCTTGGGCGTTGTGCTGGTAGTTGACCACCACGTCCCAGCCCTGGCGCGCGGCCAATTCGGCGCAGGCTGCGCCAATGCCGCGGCTGGCGCCGGTAATGAGGACGGTTTGGCTCATGTGCTCTCCTGATGCTCAACTATAACGCGCACGCGCGGGGCCAACGCGCACATCAGCTCGTAGGCAATGGTCTGCGCGGCCTGCGCCACCTCGTCAATGGGCAGCTCGGCGCCGCTGCGGCTGCGGCCCCACAGCACCACCTCGCTGCCCACGCCCACGGGTTGGCCCTGCGCCAGCACGGGGGCCAAGTCCACCGCCAACATGTCCATGCTGACGCGCCCAATCAGCGGGCAGCGCACGCCTTGCACCAGCACGGGGGTGCCGTTGGGGGCGTGGCGCGGGTAGCCATCGGCGTAGCCACACGCCACCACGCCCATGGTGGTGGGCTTGGGCGCGGTGTAGGTGCCACCGTAGCCCACCTGCGCGCCAGTGGCCAGGGTTTGCGTGGCAATCAACTGGCTGGCTAAGGTCATGGCTGGCTGCAGGCCCCAGTCGGCGGCGCGGTGGGTGGGCGCATCGGGGGCCGCGCCATACAGTGCAATGCCGGGGCGCACCCAGTCCGCGGCAGTGGCTGCGGCGTGGACCAACGTGGCCGCGCTGTTGGCCAAGCACAGCGGGGCCTGCATGCCCTCGGTAGCCAAGCGCCAGGCACGCAGCGCGGCCTCGATGCCGTCGGGGCGGTCAGCGTTGGCAAAGTGCGTCATCAGCGTCACGCCCTGCACCTGCGGCATGGCGTGCAGCCGCGCCCAGGCCGCGCGCAGGCCGGGGGCATCAAAGCCCAAGCGGTTCATGCCCGAGTTGAACTTGAGAAACACGTGGTGCGGCTGTTGGGTTTTGTGCGCGGCCAACCAGTCAAGCTGCTCGGCGTGGTGCACCACGTGCCACAGTTGCAGGGTGGAGCACAGCTCCAGGTCGCGTGGCTCAAAGGTGCCCTCAAGCAGCAGCAGCGGCCCACGCCAGCCCAGCTCGCGCAGCAACTTGGCCTCGTCCAAGTCTAAGCAGGCCAGCCCATCGGCCGCGCGCAGGGCCGGCCACACCCGCGTGATGCCGTGGCCGTAGGCGTTGGCCTTAACCACGCCCCACACCCGCGCGGTGCCGGCGCGTTGGCGCAGTTGCGCTAGGTTGTGTTGCAGCGCGGGCAGGTGAATGGTGGCAACAATCGGACGGGGCATTGGGCAAACTCTATGAGGCAGACAGACACAACGTGCTATAAACGCGCGTTCTTTCGCGCTTAGGCACTAACCGGCAGTATTGCACTCCATGAACTTTTATTGTCCCGCATGAAGGCGGGCTTTTACACCATCATGTCGGCGCAGTTTTTTAGCTCGCTGGCCGACAACGCACTTTTTGTGGTGGCGGTGGAGTTGCTGCGTACCCAGCAGTTGCCGGTGTGGCAACAAGCGGCTTTGGTGCCCATGTTTGCCTTGTTTTATGTGGTGCTGGCGCCGTTTGTGGGCGCGTTTGCCGACTCGCGCCCCAAAGGGCAGGTGATGCTGGTGAGCAACTGCATTAAGGTGGTGGGCTGCTTGCTGATGCTGCTGGGCTCGCACCCGCTGCTGGCCTACGCGGTGGTGGGCTTGGGGGCGGCGGCGTATTCGCCGGCCAAGTACGGCATTCTTACCGAGCTGTTGCCACCCTCGCAATTGGTTAAGGCCAATGGCTGGATTGAGGGGCTAACGATTGCCTCGATTATTTTGGGCGTGCTGCTGGGCGGCCAATTGGTTGGGCCGGTGATTGGCGAGGCGCTGCTGGCACTGAGCGCGCCGTGGGGCGCGGCGTTGGGGGTGCACACCCGGGTGGACGCGGCCATTGCCAGCTTGGTGCTGGTGTACGCACTGGCGGCGTGGATTAACGCCTACATTCCGCGCACCGGGGCCACCCCGCGGCCCATGCCGCGCAATTGGCTGGAGCTGCTGCCCGACTTTGTGCAATGCAACAACCGCCTGTGGCGCGACAAGCTGGGGCAAATTTCACTGGCCACCACCACCTTGTTTTGGGGCGTCAGCGGCAACCTGCGCTACATCGTGCTGGCCTGGGCGGCGGTGGCGCTGCAGTACGACACCACCCAAGCCTCAAGCCTGGTGGGGGTGGTGGCCATTGGCACAGCCGCTGGGGCGGTGGTCGCGTCTTGGCACATGCGGCTGGACCGCGCCACACGCGTGATGCCCATGGGCATGGCCATGGGGTTGCTGGTGATTTTGATGGTGTGGATAGACAACGTGTGGGTGGCCGCGCCATTTTTGGTGGCCATGGGCGCGCTGGGCGGCTACTTGGTGGTGCCCATGAATGCCTTGCTGCAGCACCGCGGGCACAACCTTATGGGGGCAGGCCGGTCAATTGCCGTGCAAAACTTTAACGAACAAGCCTGCATTTTGGGGCTGGGCTTTATTTACACCGCCAGCACCGGGGTGGGCTTGTCGGCCTACGGTGCCATTGCCGGCTTTGGCCTGCTGGTGGCCGGGCTGATGTGGTTGATTCAGGGCTGGCACCGACGCAACCAGCAACGCCACCCGCAAGAGCTTGAGCGGCTGCTCGAAATCGCCCGCCGCGACGACACCCACCGCCCCTAAACGCTGGGCGCCGTGGCGCTTAGCGCGTCGTCAAGTACCTCCAACCAATGCCGCACGGGTACGTTGGCCCCCGCTTGCAAGTGGGTAATGCAGCCCACGTTGGCCGAGACCACCACCTCGGTTGCCTTGGGCGCCAAGGCCTGCAGCTTACGCTGGCGCAGCTGGTGGCTTAGCTTGGGCTGCAGCACCGAGTACGTGCCCGCCGAGCCGCAACACAAATGCGACTCGGTGCTGGCCACGCGCGCGGCAAAACCCAGCGCGGCCAACTGGGCGGGCAAGTCGCCCACCTGCTGGCCGTGCTGCAGCGTACACGGCGGGTGCACCACCAGCGCCGGTTGCTGCGCGGCGGTTTGGGCCAGCAGCGGCTGCAGCGCGGGCAGCCACTGCGGCAAATACTCGGCGGCGTCGCGCGTAAGGGCGCTGATGCGCGCGGCGCGCTCGGCGTAGGCCGGGTCGTCGCGCAGCAAATGGCCGTAGTCTTTGACCATCACCCCGCAGCCCGAAGCGTTCATGAGCAAGCCTTGCATGCCCTCTTGCTGCAGCAGCGGCCACCACGCGTCGATGTTGGCGCGCGCTTGCTGTAAGGCGCGGGCTTCGTTGCTTAAGTGGTAGGCCAAGGCGCCACAGCAGCCGGCCTGCGGGGCCAGTACCGCCTCTATGCCCAAGGCGTCAAGCACGCGGGCCGTGGCCACCTGCACATTGGGCAGCATGGCCGGCTGCACGCAGCCGGCAAGCAGCAGCATTTTTTGGGCATGGCTGCGCGTGGGCAGCGCGCGGGTGGTTTGCCTTGCGGGCACCTTGGCCTGCAGCGCGGGCGGCAACCATGCCCGCAGCCGCTGGCCCAGCCGCATGGCCGGGGCAAACGCCGCCGAGGTTAGCCCATGCACCAACGCCCAACGCAGCGCGCGCTGCCAGCCGGGGCGCGGCACTTGCGCGTCCACCACCCGGCGACCAATGTCCACCAGCTCGCCGTAGCGCACGCCGCTGGGGCACGTGGTTTCGCAGTTGCGGCAGGTTAAGCACCGGTCTAAGTGCTGTTGGGTAGCGGTGCTGGCGGGCTTGCCCTCAAGCACTTGCTTAATTAAGTAAATGCGGCCTCGTGGGCCGTCAAGCTCATCGCCCAACAACTGGTAAGTGGGGCACGTGGCGGTGCAAAACCCGCAGTGCACACACTTGCGCAAAATGGCCTCGGCGGCTGTTCCATCGGCGGTGGCGGCAAAGACGGGGGCAAGCTGGGTTTGCATGGTGTAAACCTTTAGCTGGGCAGGCGCTGGGTGTTAAGCACGCCCTGCGGGTCAAACGCGTGGCGCAAGCGCGCACCAATGCGGGCCACGGCGGGCTGGGGCGTATCGAAAACGCCCAGGGCCTTGTCGGCCTCGGGGTGGGCGCGGCTGGCGCAAAACATGGTAGCGTGCCCGCCCACAGCGCGCGCGGCCTGGCGCAGCGGCTCGGCGTGCGCGGCACTGGCCCACAGCCAGCGTTGGGTGCCGTGCCAGTCCACCAACTGCGGCGGCAAGTCGGCAAGCGCCGGGGTGTTGGCCGGCAAACTCAAGCGCCACAAGCAGGCTTGCTCACTGGGGGGCTGCGCAAAAAACGGCAACGTGTGGTGCCGCGCGGCCTCCCAGTCTGCGGCCTCGGCGCTGTCGCTTAAGACCTGCGCGGCGTGGCCTTGGGCCTGCGCCTGTTGCAGCAAACGCTGCTGGGCCGCCTGCACCGCCGCGGCGGCACCGCGCAGCCGCAGGTACAGGCAGCCGCGGTCTTGGTCTTGTACCCAGTGCGACGC
>JALRBF010000185.1 GCA_023262365.1 Burkholderiaceae bacterium | reverse complement strand
CTGCGCGGGCAGTTGCTGGTCATGCTGTGCCTGGCGGTTTATTACGCCACAGGCCTGTGGCTGTTCGGGCTGGAGCTGGCGCTGCCCATTGGCGTGTTCACCGGTCTGGCGGTGTTTGTGCCGTATCTGGGCTTTGGCCTTGGCTTGGTGCTGGGGCTGGCCGCCGCCGGGCTGCAGTTTGGCCAGTGGCTGCCGGTGCTGGCCGTGGCGCTGGTGTTTGCCGTGGGGCAGTTGCTTGAGAGTTTTTGGCTGACGCCGCGTTGGGTGGGTGAGCGCATTGGCCTGCACCCGCTGGGGGTGCTGCTGGCGGTGTTGGTGGCCGGGCATTGGCTTGGGGTGGTGGGCGTGTTGGTGGCGTTGCCGGCCACCGCGCTGCTGGGCGTGGCGCTCACGCACGCGTGGCGCGCTTGGCAGCCCGGCGCTCCAAACCGGTGATGCAGCAAATGCCGTTGGCCCTGGGGTTGCCACCCCAGCCTTCGATGGAGAACTTCGTTGTGGGTGCCAATGACTTGCTGTGCCAGGCGCTCACGGGCTGGCTTGCTGGCCTAGACCCCAGCCCCGCGCCCATGGTGTGGTGGGGCCCCACTGGCAGCGGCAAAAGCCACCTGCTGCGCGCCGTGGCGCATGCCCTAAGCCAGCAGGGCATACAGGTGGGTTGGCTCGACGCCGCTCAAGCCACGCAAGACGGTTTTGACACGCGCTGGGGTGCGGTGTTCATGGACGACTGCCACGCCCTGTCGCCGCATGCCCAGCACGCGGCGTTTAACTGGTTTGTGCACGCGCAGGACGCCACGGTAAAGGTCATGGCCACCAGCGCCTGCCCACCGGTTGATTTGCCGCTGCGCGAGGACTTGCGCAGCCGCTTGGCGTGGGGGCAGGTTTTTGCGCTGCAGCCACTCACCGATGCCCAGCGTGCCCAAGCGGTGCAAGCGCGCGCGCACGCGCTGGGGTTGAGCCTAAGCGAGGACGTGACGCGCTTTATGCTTAACCACTTTGCTCGAGACATGGTCAGCCTCATGGCCTTGCTCGAGCAACTCGACCGCTACGCTTGGCAAACCCAGCGCGTGCCAACCATTCCCATGCTCAAAGCCATGTTGGGCAGCACCTAAGGCAACGCATGCGCTTGGCCCTGTTTGACTTAGATTACACCTTGCTGCCGATAGACTCGGACCACGCCTGGGGCGAATTTACCGTGGCGCTGGGCTGGTGCGACCGCCAAACCTTTGGCCAGGCCAACGACCGCTACTTGCAGCAGTACCAGGCGGGTACCTTAGATATTCACGACTACGTTCGGTTTGCCACTGCCGCCGTGCGCGCGCGCGGCAACCAAGAGGTGCAAGCGGCGCGGGCGCGCTTTATGCAAGAGGTGATTGGCCCGCAGATCAGGCCCGCGGCGCGCGAACTGGTGCAGCGCCACCGTGAGGCCGGCGACACCTTGCTGATGGTTACCGCCACCAACGCCTTGGTGACGCAGCCTATTGCCCAAGCCTTTGGCATTGCGCATCTGGTCGCCACCGAGCTCAGCCGCGACGCACAGGGCCGACTTACCGGAGAAATTGAGGGTGTGCCGTCGTTTCGCCAGGGCAAGGTGCAACGTGTGGAACAATGGCTACAGCAGCGCGGGCTGCGGTGGGCGCAGCTCGAGCACAGCGTGTTTTATACCGATTCGCTCAACGATTTGGCTTTGATGCAGCGGGTGCACGAGCCCGTGGCAACCAACCCCGACGCCGGTTTGCGAGCCCACGCGCAGCGCGAAGGCTGGCGCATTTTGCAGTTATTTCATGATTAAAAAACTCATCAAACGCTGGCTAGGCCGACCCAGCCACGCTTCGTCGCTGGGGCACCGAGTGGAGATTGCCAGCGCCCAGCACGGCATTGACCCGTCGCGGGTTGACCGCCGCGCCCTGGACGTGGTGGACACCTTGCAGCGCGCCGGGTTTGAGGCCTACGTGGTGGGCGGGGCGGTACGCGATTTGTTGCTGGGCATCACCCCCAAAGACTTTGACGTGGCCACCAACGCCACACCCGAAGAGGTCAAGCGCTTGTTTCGGCGGGCTTTTGTTATTGGCCGGCGCTTTCGCATTGTGCACGTGGTGTTTGGCCGGGGCCGCGACCATGAGGTAATTGAAGTCTCCACGTTTCGGGCCTTGCTCGATTCGGCTAACGCCAAGCGCATGAGCGGCAACGAGCGCAGCCATAAGCGGCAACTCGAGCAAGTTTCGCACGCCGTGGACGCCTCGGGCCGCGTGTTGCGTGACAACGTATGGGGCCCGCAAAACGAAGATGCCGCGCGGCGTGACTTCACCATCAACGCGATGTACTACGACCCGCGCTCGGGGGTGGTGGTGGACTACCACCAAGGTTTTGCCGATGCCAAGGCCAAGCAACTGCGCATGATCGGTGAGGCTGCACAACGCTACCGCGAAGACCCGGTGCGGGTGTTGCGTGCGGTGCGCTTTGCCGCCAAGCTGGCCCCGCTGGGCTTTGATTTGGCTGCCTCAACACGCCGCCCGCTCAAGGCCTGCACGCCATTACTGGCTGACGTGCCGCCTAGCCGGCTGTTTGATGAAATGATGAAGCTGCTGCAAACCGGTCACGCGGTCTCCAGCGTGCAAACCCTCAAGCGCCTGGGTTTGGCCCAAGGCGTGTTTGCCCTGCTTGACCTGGTGGTGGCGCGCGCCGAGCACCCCATGGTGGCCGGGGTGTTGCAGGACACCGACCGCCGCGTGGCCGCGGGCAAACCGGTGGCACCCAGTTACTTGCTGGCTTGTGTGCTGTGGCCCGATGTGCTGCAGGCGCGTGACGCCCTGGGTGCCCAAGGGCAGCGTTTGGCGCCGATTGAGGCACTGAGCGCGGCGGCCGACGATGTGTTTCAGGCCCGCGTGGGCGACGTGTCCGGGCGCGGCAAACTGGGGGCAGACATGCGCGAGGTGTGGTTGATGCAACCGCGCCTGGAGCGGCGGTTGCCGCGCAGCATCGACGGCTTACTGGCGCAGCCACGGTTTCGTGCCGGTTTTGATTTTTTGCGCTTGCGCGCCCAATGCGGCGAGGCCGACGCGGCGTGCGCCGCATGGTGGGAGGCCATGAGCCAAACCACCAACACCCACGAGCGCGATGTGCTGCTTGAGGCCGTTAGGCAACAACCGGCCTCGGGCGGTGCGCGCAAACCACGGCGCCGCCGCCGCGGCGCGGATGGCGGCGCCAAGGACGGGCCGCCCCCTGTTGGTGGCGAGTGAGGCCATGGCGCGCGGACGTACGCCGGTTCGGGCGTATGTGGGCTTGGGTGCCAATTTAGGGCAAGCGCGCCAAACCCTGGCGTGGGCGGTTCATCGTTTGGCGGCGTTGCCAGACGTGGCAAACCCGGTGTGGTCGGGTTTATTTGCCAGTGCGCCGTGGCAGGCCGAGGGCCCCGACTACTTTAACGCCGTGTTGGGCATGGACGTACGCCACACCGCGCCTGAGCTGTGGCGGCATTTGGCCGCGTTGGAGTACGAAGCGGGGCGTCAACGCCCGTATCGCCACGCGCCACGTAGCCTTGACTTGGACTTGCTTTTTTACGGCACCGCAGCGATTGCCAGCGTAAAAAGTTTGCGGGTAAAAAAAAGCGTGTTAAAATAATCTATTATGGCGCGCGGCAAAAATCTTGTCATTATTGACGGCAATTCAGTTGCGCATCGCGCGTTTCACGCCCTGCCTCGTGC
>JALRBF010000169.1 GCA_023262365.1 Burkholderiaceae bacterium | reverse complement strand
CGGTTGAATGCACCGGTCTTGAAAACCGGCAAGGGTTTACGCCCTTCGTGAGTTCGAATCTCACCGCTTCCGCCACTCCGCTGGGTTTGGTAAGCTACGCGCATGTCCCTGGCGACTTTTGATTATGTGGTGGTGGGTGGTGGTGCGGCCGGTTGCGTGCTGGCGGCCCGACTGGTGCAAAGTGGCGCCACGGTGGCAGGGGTTGAGCGCGGCAGGTCAGTTCCCAATCGCTGGATTCATGCCCCGGCCACTTTTTTTAAGGTGCTACAAAGCCAAGACGCCGATGTGGTGGTCTCTGAGCCCGACGCCAGCCTAAACGGCGCGCGGTTTCCGGTGCCGCAGGGTAGGGTCATCGGCGGTGGGTCGTCGGTTAACGGCATGCTTTACATGCGAGGCCAGGCGCAAGACTACCAAGAATGGGTTGATGTGCACGGCTGCGTGGGGTGGTCTTACGCCGACGTGTTACCCACCTACATCAAGCAAGAGCGCAACACCAGGCTAGGAGGGCCGTACCACGGTCAATCGGGTCAAATGGTGGTCGATTACGCCAGCGAGCCACACCCGGTATGCGAGCAAATTATTGCCGCCAGCGTCGAGGCAGGCATACCGCGTAACGATGACTTTAACGGCGCCACGCAGGAGGGGGCGGGGTGGTACCAAGTCATGGCATCTGGCGGGCAACGGCAGTCAGCCGCCTATGCTTTTTTGCGGCCGGTGCTGCACCAACCAAACCTCACCGTCTACACCCACACGCTAGCAAGACGCGTGGTGTGTCAGGCGGGCAGGGCCACCGGCGTGGAGGTGCAGCACGCCAACGGGCAGGTTGAGGTGCTGGGCGCAAGTAAAGAGGTGATATTGACGGCGGGTGCGTTTCATAGCCCCAAGCTGTTGATGCTCTCGGGCATTGGGCCGGCGGCCGAGCTGAACCAACACGCCATTGACGTGGTACGTGACCTGCCTGAGGTGGGTGCGAACTACCACGACCACGTGGGGTGCCCGGTTACCTTTAAGCTCAAAGGCCAGCTGGGGCTTTATGGTCATGACAAAGGGATTAACGCGCTAAAACACGCCGTGGATTACTTTGTGTTTAAGCGCGGCTTGCTTACCTCGAACCTGCTGCAAGCGGGTGCCTGCGTCGACACCGACGGTGACGGACGCCCTGACGTGCAATACAACTGTGCGCCCTTTGCGCCCGGCGCGCCAGGCCAGCCGCCGTTGCCGTTTCACGCCTTGCAAATTCACCCCATGACGATGCGCCCCCGCTCCCGCGGGCGGCTGGGGTTGAAGTCAGCGAATCCCGCTGATGCCCCGCGTTTTGAAGCGGCGGTGCTGAGGGCCGTGGACGATTTGGATACGCTTAGGCGGGGCATACGAGTCGCACAACACATTGCGTCGCAGCCAAGTCTACGGAATTTAATCGCGGGGCCAGCCTGGCCCATAGAGGGCTTGGACACACTTACCGCCAATGACGCGTTTGACGATGCCATTCGCGCGCAAGCCCGAACCATTTACCACCCTGCCGGCACCTGCCGCATGGGTTCTGACGGGCGTTCGGTTGTTGACTTGACGCTCAGGGTGAATGGGGTGCAGGGGCTGCGGGTGGCCGACTGCTCGGTGATGCCGCAGTTGACATCTGGAAACACCTGCGCGCCCACCATGATGATTGCCGACCGGTGCGCAGACATGATTTTGGCCAACAATTAATACATACTGAATTGAATTGGAATAAGCTGCTGTGATCAGGTATTTTTTCCCCACTATTCTTGTGCTGATGAGCGCAGCACGCGCGGGTGAGCCAATTTTTATCCCTCAGCCACGGTTGGTCACCGAAGGGGTTTACGCAATTGCGGGCCCCCTTGGGCAGCGTTCCAAAGCAAACTTTGGTCTAAATGCAACCTATGCGTTTATTCAAACCGGACAAGGGGTCGTATTAATC
>JALRBF010000152.1 GCA_023262365.1 Burkholderiaceae bacterium | reverse complement strand
TACCCTAGCGTGCACGCGCAAGACGCCGCCGCCTGGCACTGGCTGCAAGTGCGCAGTGGCATGGTGCCGCTGCCGCCGGCGCTGGCCGAAACGCTGGTGCCCCAAATGCTCAACCTCGAATCGCTGGACGCCGTGCATTTTCAAAAAGGCTGCTACCCCGGCCAAGAGGTGGTGGCGCGCAGCCAGTTTAGGGGCGCCATCAAGCGTCGTGGCGTGGGTTTGCGCGCGGCGCAACCCGTGGCCGTGGGCAGCGACGTGCTGGACGCAAGCCAATCGCCCTGCGGCGTGGTGGTGGCCGCCGCGGCTGCGGCCGATGGCGCGTACGACATATTGGCCAGCGTGCTCACCGAAGCGGCCAACCAGGGCCAACTCAGCGCTCAGGGCCACGCGCTTACCCCGTTTGCGCTGCCCTACGCGCTGCGCGACGACTTGTAGCCCGCCCCGGCCTACCCATGTGCCTAGTGGTGGCGGCCCTTGGCGTCTCGGCCGACTGGCCCGTGGTGCTGGTGGCCAACCGCGACGAAGCCTTTGACCGTCCGACCCAGCCGCTTACCCGCCAGCCGGCCGCACCCGGGCCAGACGGGGCGGCGCCGGTGTGGTTGGGCGGACGCGACCTGCGCGCCAGCGGCACCTGGATGGGTGCGGCGGACAATGGTCGCGTTGCCGTGGTCACCAACGTGCGCCGCGCCGCCCGCGCCGAGGCCAGCGCCAACCAAAGCCGCGGCACCTTAGCCACCGATTGGCTGACGGCGCGTGCCGCCCCCTGGCAACGTCCCCCGGCATCGGTGGGCGGCTGCAACCTGCTGTTGCACACGCCGGGCGTAGGCTGGGAACACGCCAGCAATTGCTTGGCCAACGGCACCGTGGCCACGGGTTGGCAACGTCAGCGGCTTGAGCCTGGCATGCACAGCATGTCCAACGGCCACTGGAGCGAACGCTGGCCCAAACAGCACGAGCTGATGCAGGCCGTGGCGCAGGCGCTGCAGCAACCTGCACCCCAGCGGCTCAATGCCTTGCTGCGCGCGCTGCGCAGCACGCACCAGCCACCCGATGCACAACTGCCACACACCGGCGTGTCGTGGCAGGCCGAGCAGCGGTTGGCCCCGGTTTTTGTGCAATGGCCCGAACGCGGCTACGGCACCCGCAGCAGCACGGTGTTGTGGACCACGGCCACGCAGCCGCACACCTGGCGCATGTGCGAGTGGCAGCACACCCCAGACGGCGTCACGGCCGCGCCTAAGCGGCGCGCCTTGCGCTGGGGCTAGAGCGCGCGCTGCATGGTGATGTGCGCGATGCCCACTTCGTCGTAGGGCTGACCCACCGCCTCATAACCCAGTCGCGTATAAAAACCTTGCGCGCTGCACTGCGCGTGCAACTGCACGCGCTGATCGCCGCGCTGCTGGGCGCGTGCCATCAGCGCCCGCAGCACCTGTTCCCCCAGCCCACTGCCGCGAAGCACGCGTAGTGTGGCCATGCGGCCGATGGTCGCCACCCCTTGCTCGCTGGGCAACAGCCGTCCGGTGGCCACGGCTTGCCCTAGTCGGTTGTACAACACAGCATGCTCACAGTGGGCGTCGGCCGCGTCGTATTCGTCCGCTGGGTCAATGCCTTGCTCGTGCACAAACACCGCCTGCCGCACCGCTTGCGCATCTTCACCCAACACGGTCCAAGCGTCCACGCGGCAAGTGGTAACCGGGTCGCCGGCCTCATAGTGGGTAATCATCTCGCGTAAGGCCTGCGGAATGGGGCGCGAGGTGTGCGTGGCAGGGTCGGCCCACACATACAGCAGCTCGCCTTGCACCAAGCAGGCTTGGTCACAAAACACCCCACCCTCAAAACGCATGCTCGAGCGCCCCATCTCAGCGCAGCGCAAGCCCACCATCAAACGGTCTTCGTAGCGCGCCGGGGCCTGGTACGTTAAGGTGTTCTTTTTTAAAAAAATATCACCGCCCAAACGCGTTACGGCCTCCTCGTACGGCATGGCCATGGCGCGCCAATACCCGGCAATGGCCACGTCAAAATACGTCAGGTAGTGGGCGTTGAACACAATTTTTTGTAAATCCACCTCGCTCCAGCGCACCCGAAAAGGCTCTTGGTGTCTAAAGTTGTCGAGCGTGTCAAACGCGTGTTCGGTCATGGGGTGCTCCCGGGTGTTGCCGTGGTTTGCCACGCCGCGCGTAAGGCGGCGGCGGCATCTTGGTGGGCTTGCCGGGCCATGGGCTCGGCTCGCCCCCATTGCACAAAGCCGTGTACGGTGCCACGGTAAATCTCCAGCTGCACCGGTACGCGCGCCAAGCGCAGCGCATCGGCGTAGGCCAGGCCTTCGTCGTGCAGCGGGTCGTGCTCGGCTAGGCCAAGCCACAACGGCGCCACGCCCTCGTGCTGCTCGGCCAACAGTGGCGCAAAGCGCCAGTCGCTGCGCTGCTCGTGCGCAATGTAGTGATCAAAAAAGTAATCAATATGCGCCTTACCCAGCACCAGCGCGTGCGCAAAGCGGCGGTGCGACTCGGTGTCTTGATGCGCCGTGGTGCCCGGGTAAAACAACACCTGCAGCGCCACCGGCCAGTGCTGGTCGCGGGCGTGCATGGCCGCAACGGTGGCCAGCGTACCCCCCGCGCTGTCGCCGCCCAAGGCCACGCGCGTGGTATCGAGCCCATGCCCGCCGCCGTGCCGCAACAACCACGCCAACGCGTCCCACGCGTCGTGCACTGCGGTGGGAAACCGGTGCGTGGGTGCCAGTCGGTAATCCACGGACAGCACCGCGCAGTGCGCCAGCGCGGCCAGTTGTTGGCAAACGCCGGCGTGTGTTTGGCTGCTGCCAATCGTAAAGCCGCCGCCGTGAAAGTAAAGCAGCACCGGCAGCTTCGCCTTGCTGGGCGCCCATAGCTGGGCGGGTACGTGGGTGCCGTCACGCATGGGCAGCTGCAACTGCTCGTGCCGGGCCAAAGGCGGGCTGGGCAACTCAAGCACCGTGGCTGCGCGCGCGTAAAACGCCTTGGCCTGTTCGGGCGCTAGCGTGTGCAACGGGGCATGCCCGGCGCGGGCCATGCGCAGCAGCACATCACGCGTGGCCGGACTGAGGTCACACGCCCATTCGGCGTATTCGGGGTTTACCGGGGCAACCATGGCCGCCATGGTATGACATGGGTGACACCGCACGTTGTCACCACCCGGGTATGCTTACACGCCACCCCAATCATGCGTGCAACCCCCAAGGCAAAAGGCAACCCTCATGGCACTGATTCGTTACCTCACCACCATCCATTTTGAGTCGGGCGCGCTGGCGCAGTTGGCCAAGGTGTGCACCGAAGCGGGCATCAAGCGACCGGTGATTGTGACCGACGCTGGCGTGCGCGCCGCGGGGTTGCTGCAGCGCGCGCTGGACGCGCTTGAGACGCTGCCGCACGCCACCTACGACGGCACCCCGTCCAACCCCACCGAGGCAGCGGTGCGCGAGGCGCTGGCGGTGTTGCAGCAGCACGACGGCGACGGCATTGTGGCCTTGGGCGGCGGCTCGGCCATGGACTGTGCCAAGGGCTTGGCCATTGCCGCCACGCACCCTGGCCCGCTTAAAACTTACGCCACCATCGAGGGCGGTTCCGACAAAATCACCGCCTCGGTACTTCCCGTGATTGCCGTGCCCACCACCGCCGGCACCGGCAGTGAGGTGGCACGCGGGGCCATCGTCATCGTGCAAGACGGGCGCAAACTCGGCTTTCACAGCTGGCACCTCATGCCTGCGGCAGCCATCTGCGACCCCGACCTAACCTTGGGCTTACCCGCTGGCCTTACCGCGGCCACCGGCATGGATGCCATTGCCCACTGCCTAGAGACGTTCATGTCGGCGGCGTTTAACCCGCCGGCTGACGCCATTGCGCTGGACGGACTCGAGCGCGGCTGGCACCACATTGAACTGGCCACGCGCGACGGCAGCCACACCGAGGCCAGGCGCCAAATGATGAGCGCCTCCATGCAAGGCGCCATGGCGTTTCAAAAAGGCTTGGGCTGCGTGCACTCGCTAAGCCACAGCCTGGGCGGGGCTGACCCCAGGTTGCACCACGGCACACTCAACGCCATGTTTTTGCCCGCGGTGGTACGCTTTAACGCGCAAGCCGACAGCATGAAGCAACACCACAAACTCGACCGCATGGCCCGAGCTATGGGGCTTGAGGCTGGTGGCGATGTGGCCGACGCCATTGTGCAGATGTGCCAACGGCTTGGCCTGCCCAATGGCTTGCAGGCCATGGGTGTGACGGAATCCATGTTTGATCGGGTCATTGCTGGGGCCATGGCCGACCACTGCCACGGCACCAACCCGCGCTTGGCCTCGGCCGACGATTACCGACGCATGCTGCAAGACAGCATGGTGTGGTAAGCCGCTAGTCTGGCTCGTGGCCGCGCAGTTGCTGGCGCAGGCGCTGGCCAATTTCGGGGCGGGCAGCAAAGGGGTCGGGCGGGGCTTGCATGGCCGTAATCGCGTTGTGGCGGTTGCGCACGTTGTCCAGTGCACCGGGGTGGCTGTAAATGTAAAAGCGGTCGTCAAGCACCGCGTCGAGAACCTTTTGCGCCACCTCAGCGGCGCTAACCTTGCCGCGTTGCACCGCCTGCTGCAGTTGTTGTACGCCAATTTGTTGGCTGGTGGTCAGGGGTTGGCCCCGCTGTTGCGCGGCATCCGCAATGCCGGTAGGCACGTAATACGGGCACAGCAGACTCACCCCTATTTGGTCGCTCACCAAGCGCAGGTCGTGGTATAGCGTTTCGGTAAGCGCCACCACGCCGTGCTTAGATACGTTGTAAATGCCCATGTTGGGCGGCGTCAGCAAGCCCGCCATGCTCGCGGTGTTGGTGATGTGTCCACGCCAGCGCGCATCGGCCTGGGCTGAAGCAAGCATCAGTGGCGTAAACACCCGCACGCCGTGCACCACCCCCATCAAGTTCACGCCCAGCAGCCAGTCCCAGTCTTGCGCGCTGTGTTCCCACACCAAGCCACCCAAGCTCACCCCGGCGTTGTTAAACACCCAGTTGGGCGCGCCGCAGTCGCGCCGCACCGACTCGGCCAAATCGTCCATGTCGGCCGCGCGCGAAACATCCACCTCATAAACAAACGCCGTTGCCCCTAGGGCCTGGCAGGCTTGCCGTGTTTGGGCTAGCGCCTGCGCTTGCTTGTCCACCAGCGCCAAGCGCATACCCGCGCGTGCGGCCAGTAGCGCGCTGTGGTGGCCAAAGCCCGAGCCGGCGCCTGTAATGACCCCCACTTGGTCGCGCAGCGTGGCAAGCATTAGGGCACCAACTGCACCAGTTGCTTGCCCAGGTTGCGCCCTTGCAGCAGGCCAACAAAAGCCTCAGGGGCACGGGCCAAACCTTGCGCCACGGTTTGGCGAAAACGCAACGCCCCCGAGGCCACCAGAGCCTCGAGTTCGGCCAGCGCAGCCGGCCATGCGTCGGGGTGTTCGGTCACAATAAAGCCCTGCACCTGCAGCCGATTGACCA
>JALRBF010000131.1 GCA_023262365.1 Burkholderiaceae bacterium | reverse complement strand
GGTTTGAGAGTCCATCAAATCCAAGAATTAAGTTATTTGATTATGAAAAGTACGCTGAAATAGCACACAAGAATTCAACATTACTTGTAACTGATGCAAACTGGCCTGATGCCCGCCCACGCGCTTGGGCAACATCATTTTGAACAGGCCAGCCTCGCCCAAATCTTTGATGCTCTCGTCGGGCAAACGACGAAGCGTTTCAGCCTCGGTTGCCCGAGAGCGAAGGGTTTGCGTCATGGCGGCTGCCTTGCGCGTTAAGTCGGTATCCCGGGTTTGGCCCGACAAGCGATTCAGGGTAGCGGCTTCGGTCATGTTGTCTCTCTTATCAAAGGATGCCTTCGATTGGGCATCAAGTTAATCAATCTGTCAAGATGACAAACCTTTAAATTTGTGGTCGCCAGCCGAATTGACCAGTGCTAACATCCCGGCACGCACATTCCGGTGCTTGGCATCCGTAGCTTTCTCAGCCCTTGCCGCTTGTGTGCACTCGTTCACCGCTGCCGCCCCATGCCCACCTCAAGTCAACCCGCCGTTAATCACCGAACCCGAGTCGGCGCGGTCAGACGCGAGAAAACACGCCTCAAAATCCTCACTAGCGCACTGCATGTGTTTGCCGAAAAAGGCCCAGACAACGTGGTGGCTGAAGACTTTATTGCCCGCGCCGAGGTGTCCCGAGGCACGTTTTACAACTACTTCAACACCACCAATGAGTTGCTGCTGGCGTTGGCGGGCACCATGAGCGACGAGGTCTTGCAAGTCGTTGACCCAATGGTGCTGACGTACAAAAACCCGGTTGAGCGCTTCTCGGTAGGCACCCGTTTGTACATGGCCATGGCCATGCGCTACCCGTTGTGGGGGGCTTTTTTGCGTCGGGTGGGCACACAGCTGGCGACCCGTGGCCAGCTGATTGAAACGTACCTCACCCGTGACCTGACCTTGGCGTTTAAACAAGACATGCTCAATGTCAGCGGCGTCGTCGTAGCCCACGACATTGTGCTGGGCAGTATTTTTTACGGCATTGACTCCATGCTCACCAAAAAGCATCTGGGTAACCATCCGCAGCACATCATCTGGCATGTGCTGCTGGGTTTGGGCATCACGCGGCGCGAGGCCAAGCGCATCGCTTTCATGCCACTGCCTGCTGCAGGACCGGTGCTGGGCCCGATTTTCTCCAGCCTACAAACCAATCCAACAACGATCCCGGCGTCCCAATCGGCCAAATCAAGGGCGCGCAACTGAGAGCAAACTTTTCATTTTTTACAGGAGACCCCATGAAACTCGCAAGCTACGTTCACCAAGGCAACGCCAGCTTTGGTATCGTCACCGACCAAGGCATCATTGACCTTAAAACCGCATTGGCTGGGCAATTTGCCGACCTCAAAGCCCTATTGGCGGGAAACGGCCTGGCTCAGGCAGAGGCCGTGGCCAATCAAACGCCCGGTATTGCGCTTACCGACGTGACGTGGCTGCCCACCATCCCTAATCCCGACAAAATTTTGTGCGTAGGCCTAAATTACGAAGAGCACCGCATTGAAACAGCCAACAAGGCCACCGAAAACCCCACCATTTTTCTGCGCCTGCCCAGCTCGCAAATGGGGCATCAGGCCAACTTAATTTGCCCGGCCGAGTCGATTCAATTGGACTACGAGGGCGAAGTCGCCGTCATCATCGGCAAAGGCGGGAGGCGCATCAGCCAAGCGAGCGCCTTAGAGCACGTCGCCGGTTACAGCTGCTACAACGACGGCAGCGTGCGCGACTGGCAGCGCCACACGGGGCAATTTACACCGGGCAAAAACTTTGTCGGCACGGGTGGCTTTGGCCCTTGGATGGT
>JALRBF010000070.1 GCA_023262365.1 Burkholderiaceae bacterium | reverse complement strand
ACGCCCGAGAACTTCCAGAAGACCATGAACATCTCGTGTTATTCGTTCACGGCGCTCTGCCAGCGCGCGCGCCGGCTGATGACCGAGGGCGGCAGTCTGGTGACGCTGACCTATTTCGGCGCCGAACGGGTGATGCCCCGCTTAAAGAAACCCTGGCCGCGGCCATGCTGGCGGCCACCGGTTGGGACGCCCACGGCGAGGTGCCCCTGTACGACTCGTGCTGCGGCAGCGGCACGATTGCCATTGAGGCCGCGGCGATGCGGCTTGGTTTGGCCCCGGGCTTGCGGCGACGCTTTGCCTTTGAGACGCTCAAGCCGCATGACCGTGGCGTGTGGCAAGCGCTGTGCGCCGAGGCGCAGGACGCCGCCAGCGACCAAGCCAAGCGCGTGACGGGTGTGAGCGTGTTTGCCAGTGACGTCTCGCATCGCATGGCCGACTTCGCGCAAGCCAACGCGCGCCGCGCCGGGGTAGGTCAGGTGTTGTGGGTGCGCGCCGGGGACGCGCTGCAGCGCATGCCACCAAGCACGCAACCTGGGGTGCTGCTGCTCAACCCGCCATACGGCACGCGGGTTCAAACCGCTGGGGTGGCAGGCAGCACGGCGGTGGACCCCGATTTTTTTACCCAGCTCGGGCGGCACTGGAAAAACCACTACGCCGGATGGACGGCATGGGTACTCAGCCCAGACCGAGGCTTACCTGGTCAGTTGCGCATGCGAGAGAGCCGGCGCATGCCCCTGTTTAACGGCGACATCGAGTGCCGGTTTTGGCGCTTTGACCTCAGCGCGTGGAAGGCCTCAGACGCTCAACCAAGCCCTGCAGGGCCAACCTAACCGTGGCGTGGCGTACCGCCGCGCGGTCGCCAGGCAGCTGCACCCGCTGCGCCGTGGTGTGCCCAGCCACCGACCACCCCAGCCACACCGTGCCCACCGGTTTGTCTGGGCTGCCGCCGCTTGGCCCAGCCACCCCGGTTACGGCCAGGCTGGCCATGACCCCCGCGCGTTGCGCCGCACCCTGGGCCATGGCTTGTACCACCGCTTGGCTTACCGCCCCATGGTTGCGTAGCGCCGCCTCGGGCACACCCAGCAACTGGTGTTTGGCGTCGTTAGAGTACGTCACGAAGCCACGCTCAAACCACTCGCTTGAGCCCGCCACATGGGTACACAGCGCGGCAATCAGGCCCCCGGTGCAACTCTCGGCGCATGCCATGCGCCAGCCCCGCGCGCGTAGCGTCTGTGCGAGGGTGCTTAGGGTTTGCAGGTCATCGGTGCTGGGGTTAAGCATGCGTTACCACCATGGTGCCAAGGCGCTGGCACGCAGCCACGCCAGCACCAACAAGGTTAAGCCGGCGGCCACCAAATCGTCGAGCATGATGCCCAGCCCGCCGCGCCACCCCAGGCCCTTAAAGTGCCGATCGGCCCAGCGCACCGGGCCCCATTTAAACGCATCAAACAGCCGAAACAGCGCAAACGCCACCAGCTGCTCGACAAAAGGTGCGGGCGACAACAGCCACAAAATCAACCAAAACGCCACCACCTCGTCGCACACAATGTGGCTGGAGTCGGCCACTTGCAAATGCTCGCTGGTGACGGTGGCGGCCCACCACCCCACCAGCAAGGCCAGCACCAGGGCAATCGCCCAGCCTTGGTCGTCCAGCACCCGGTCAAGCAGCAAAAACCCGGCCCAGGCCCACAGCGTGCCTGCGGTGCCCGGGGCGATTCGGCCCAAGCCGGCGCCCAAGCCCAGCGCCAGGGCGTGTGCCGGATGCGCCCCGGCAAAACGCCAGCTCGGCCGCATGGCCCGCGTTTGGGGCGGGTCGGCGGTGGCGGTGGTGGGGTCGGGCGTCATGACGGGGCAAAGTGGTTGAAACCGCAGGGTACCTCAGTCAACGGCTGCTGCGCATGGTCAAGCCACTGCACTGCGGTTGACGGCGTGAGCGCACCGATCCGCGTCAACGTCAAGCCAAGGCTTTGGGCCAATTGCGCCACACGCTGCCGCTGGTGCGCAGGTGCGGCAAACAGCAACTCGTAGTCG
>JALRBF010000118.1 GCA_023262365.1 Burkholderiaceae bacterium | reverse complement strand
GGGCCAGGGTGTCGATCTGGGTATCGTTGAAGGCGTGGTGCAGGGTGTCATTTGGTTTGTCCAGCATGGTCTGTCTCCGAGGGTTGGCCGCGTTGCGGCGAGTTTTTTGGGCGGGGTTAGTGCGCTTGCTCCCAATTGTGGCCAAAGCCCACCTCGGCCAACAAGGGCACGCGCAGTTCGGCCACTTGGGCCATGAGTTGCGGCACGCGTTGCTGCACCCAGTCGCGACGCGTCTCGGGCAGCTCAAACACCAGTTCGTCGTGCACCTGCATCACCATGGCCACTTCGGGGCATTCGGCGTCCAGCGCCTGTTGCACCGCCACCATGGCGCGCTTAATCAGGTCGGCTGCCGTGCCTTGCATGGGCGCATTAATCGCCGCGCGCTCGGCCCCGGCGCGACGCGGGCCGTTGGGTGAGCGAATTTCGGGCAGGTACAGGCGGCGGCCAAATACCGTTTGCACGTAGCCTTGCTCGCGCGCTTGCTCGCGTGTGGTGTCCATGTAGCGGCGCACCCCGGGGTAGCGCTGAAAGTAGCGCTCGATGTAGTTTTTGGCGGACACATTGTCGATACCCAAATTACGCGCCAAGCCAAACGCGCTCATGCCGTAAATAAGCCCAAAGTTAATCGTCTTGGCGTAGCGCCGCTGCTCGGTGGTCACGTCGTCGGGCGATACAGAAAAAATTTCGGCCGCCGTGGCGCGGTGAATGTCCAGCCCTTGGGCAAAGGCGTCAATCAGGGCCTGGTCTTGGCTTAGGTGCGCCATGATGCGCAGCTCGATTTGCGAGTAATCGGCGCTGGCCAGCAAGGCCCCAGCCGGGGCCACAAAGGCCTCGCGCACGCGCCTGCCCTCGGCGGTGCGAATGGGAATGTTTTGCAAGTTGGGCTCGTTGCTCGAGAGCCGGCCGGTCACGGCCACGGCTTGGGCGTAGTGGGTGTGCACGCGGCCGGTGCGGGGCAGCGCCATGGCGGGCAGTTTGTCGGTGTAGGTGCTTTTGAGTTTGGCCAGGCCCCGGTGCTCAAGAATGGTGGCGGGCAAGGGGTAGTCTTCGGCGAGTTTTTCCAGCACTTCTTCGTCGGTGCTGGGCGCGCCTTTGGCGGTTTTTTTGATCACCGGCAGGCCAAGCTGGTTAAAAAAGATGTCGCCAATTTGCTTGGGCGAGGCCAAGTTAAACGGCACCCCCGCCAGTTCGTGCGCCTTGGCCTCTAGCGCCACCATGCGCTCGCCCAGCGCCTGGCTTTGCGCGTGCAAGGTGGTGGCGTCAATGCATACGCCGTGGCGCTCGATGCGCTGCAGCACCTGGGACGAGGCCAGCTCCAACGCGTAAATGTCGCGCAGCGCGGGCTCGGCCTGCAGCTTGGGCCACAGCACGTGGTGCACGTCCAGGCAGTAGTCGGCGTCCTCGCACGCGTATTGGGCCACGCGGGCAATGTCCACCTGGTCGATGCCAATTTGCTGCGCGCCTTTGCCGCAAAGGTCCTCGTAGCTCAAGCCTTCGCGCCCCACATGGCGGCGCGCCAGGCTCTCGAGGCTGTGCGGCTGGTGCACCTCAAGCACGTAGCTTTGCAGCATGGTGTCGTGGGTCACGCCGCGCAGCATCACGCCGTGGTTTTGCAGCACGTGCTGGTCGTATTTAAGGTGTTGCCCCAACTTGGCGTGGTTGGCGCTCTCCAGCCACGGGCGCAGCGCGTCCAGCACGGGCTCCACGCCCAACTGGTCGGGCACGCCGGGGTAAGCGTGCGCCAGCGGAATGTACGCAGCCTGCCCCACCGCCCAGGCCACGCTGATGCCCACCAACGTGGCACGCATGGGGTCAAGGTGGGTGGTTTCGGTGTCCAAGGCCACCAGCTCGGCCTGTTGCAGCGTAGCCAGCAGCTGCGCCAGCGCTTCGGGGGTGTCAATCGTTTGGTAACGCGACTCACCTTGCAAGGCGCTTTGCGGTGCAGCGGCGCTGGGGGCCGCGGCGTCGTTTGGGTGGGTAGCCGAGCCGCTGTCTGCCTCGCCCTTGCCGGCGGCCAAACTGCGAAAACCGTGGGCCTGATAAAACGCCTGCAGCGCGTCGTGCTGCGGCGCCTGGCGCTTAAGCCCATCCAGCGCGGGCCAGCCGGGCAAATCGCCAGCCAGTTCGCAGTCGGTTTTGATGGTCACCAGCGCGCGCGCCGTGGGCAGCCAGTCAAGCGAGGCGCGTAGGTTGTTGCCT
>JALRBF010000081.1 GCA_023262365.1 Burkholderiaceae bacterium | reverse complement strand
CAGCTACCCGCACTGCTGGCGCCACAAAACGCCGGTAATCTTTCGCGCCGCCGCGCAGTGGTTTGTCCGCATGGACGAAGGCGAGGGCGTGTTTACCACCGACAAAGCGCCGCACACCCTAAGGCAAATGGCGCTAGAGGCGATTGAGCACACCGCGTTTTACCCCGAAAACGGCCGCGCCCGTTTGCGCGACATGATTGCCAACCGCCCCGACTGGTGCATCAGCCGCCAACGCAGCTGGGGCGTGCCGCTGCCCTTTTTGTTGCACACCCAAACGGGCGAGCTGCACCCGCGTACGCTTGACATTCTTGACCAAGCCGCCGACTTGGTGGCCCAAGGTGGCATTGAAGCCTGGAGCCGAGCCAGCGTAGCCGACATACTCAACCAACCCGGCGACCAACCCGAGCACTACAGCAAAAGCCAAGACATCTTAGAGGTGTGGTTTGACTCGGGCTCAACCTTTTGGCACGTGCTGCGCGGCAGCCACGCCCACGCCTACGCGCGCTTGCCGTACCACGAGCAAGGCGCCGAGGCCGATTTGTACCTTGAGGGGCATGACCAACACCGCGGCTGGTTTCACTCGTCGCTGCTGCTGGGCTGCGCCATTTACGGCCGGGCGCCGTACCGTGGGCTGCTCACCCACGGCTTTGCCACCGATGGGCAAGGGCGCAAGATGAGCAAAAGCCTAGGCAACGTGGTGGCGCCGCAAGCCGTTATTGACAAACTGGGCGCTGAAATTGTGCGACTGTGGGTGGCCAGCACCGACTACTCGGGCGACCTAAACATTGACGACAACATTTTGGCGCGCGTGGTGGACAGCTACCGCCGCATTCGCAACACGCTGCGCTTTGTGCTGGCCAACGTCAGCGACTTTGACCCCGCCACCCAAGCCGTGGCGTGGCAAGACATGGCAGAGATCGACCGCTACGCGCTGTCTCGCGCCGCGCAATTACAAGCCGACATTTTGGGTACCCGCAACGCCCAAGGCGTTTTTGAAGGCGGACATTACGGGCGCTACGAATTTCACCCCGTGGTGAGCAAACTGCAGGTGTACTGTTCAGAAGACTTGGGCGCGTTTTACTTAGACATTCTGAAAGACCGCCTGTACACCACCGGCGCGCAATCGCACGCGCGGCGCAGCGCGCAAACCGCGCTATGGCACATTGGCCACGCCATGCTTCGCTGGATGGCGCCGTTTTTGTCGTTTACCGCCGAAGAGGCGTGGGCGGTGCTCTGCCCAGGGCAAGACAGCATCTTTTTTGCGCAATACGCCGACCTGCCTGCCCCCGATGCGGCGCTGCTGCAACGCTGGCAGCGCCTGCGCGAGCTGCGCGAGGACGTGAACAAGGCCATTGAATCGGTGCGCGCACGCGGCGAGTTGGGCTCGTCGCTGCAAGCCGAGCTTACCCTTGCCGCAGCGGCGGACGACTACGCGCTGCTGCAAAGCATGGGCGAGGCACTGCGCTTCGTGTTCATTGCCTCGGCCGTGCAGGTGCAACCAGGCGAGGCGCTTAAGGTGCACGTGGCCCCCAGTGCCCACCCCAAGTGCGAGCGCTGCTGGCACCACGTGGCCAGCGTGGGTGCCCAGGCCCAACACCCCGGGTTGTGCGCACGCTGCGTTGACAACCTTGAAGGGGCGGGGGAAACCCGCGGCGTGGCCTAGCGTGCGCGCATGACCACGGCAACGGCGCGATCGACTCGCTTTTGGGTGGCCGTGGCCGCCGTGTGGTGGGCGCTTGACCAAGCGGTTAAGGCCGCGGTGGAACAGTCCATGGCGTTGTACCAAAGCGTGCCCATTGCACCTTTTTTTAACTGGGTACGGGTGCACAACGAAGGCGCGGCTTTTTCGCTGCTGGCCGATGCTGGCGGCTGGCAACGCTGGTTTTTTTTGGCCATTGGCGTGGTGGCCAGCGTGTGGTTGGTTTACATGCTGCGTCAGCACGCGCACCAGTGGCGCATGGCGTGGGGCTTGAGCGCGATTTTGGGCGGCGCGTTGGGCAACGTAACCGACCGCGTGATTCGCGGCCACGTCATTGACTACCTCGACTTTCACCACCCCGCGCTGGCCAGCGTGTTTGTGGGTGGGCATTTTCCGGCGTTTAACGTCGCCGATTTGGGCATTACCCTAGGGGCCACGCTGCTGGTGCTTGATGAGCTGCAACGCTGGCGACAGCAAAAAGCCGCCTAGCCCCGTTACAACCGGCGCTATGTTTTAACCAACAGGAGCGCGACATGGCCAAATGCTACGTGGTGGGCAACATCAACGTGATTGACCCCGAGGGCTACCAAAAATACGCCAGCCAGGTGCAGCCCGTTACCGACGCGTACGGCGGCAAGTATTTGATACGCGGGGGTACCAGCACGCCCAAAGACGGCACGCCCGTGGGCAGCCGCGTGGTGGTGTGTGAGTTTCCCGACCGAGCCACGGCCGAGGCCTGGTACCACTCAGAGGGCTACCAGCGCATCATTGGCGACCGCTTGGCGCACTCCACTGGCTTTTTAACCATTGTGGACGGCGTGGACTGACGCGCCAGGCCCGCGCGCACCGGGGGGCGGGTTATTCTTGGTGGCTAATTACCACCAACACGCTGCAGCCTGCTTGCTCAACCAGCGACTTGGAGTTGGAGCCGCCCCACCAACGCGCCACCCAGTTTTGGCGGTGCCGATGGCCCACCACAATCAAATCGGCTTCAATTTTGGCCGCGTAATCGGTAATTTCGGTCACCACGTCGCCGGTAAGCACCACGCCGCTGGCGTCGTGCCCGGCGTCGCGCAGCATGCGCAGGCCTTCGTCGAGCACAGCTTGTTGCGCGGCTAGGCCAGCGTCGGGGGCTTGCTCGGGAATCACAAAGCCACCGTCGATACCGGCGCCTTCAACGTACATGGGCACCACCGAAATCAAATGCAACTCCGCGGCCATCCACTGCGCGAGTTCTTTGCTTTGCAGCAACGCTTTTTGTCCGGTTTCTGAGCCGTCGTATGCCAAAAGAATGCGTTTGTACATGCCGTGTGTTCACTCCATGTTTCTAACCGAAACTGTAGACGCTAACGCCGCGTTTGCGCCCTAGGGTAGACCATAACCTTACGCGCCACTTGGCGCTTGCTTGGCTTGTTGATATGCCGCATACAGTTGGGCGTACACCGGCCCAGGTTTACCCCAATGGGCGCCATTGCCCACGGGCACGCCGTCAAGCGTGGTAATGGCCAACACCTCTTTGGTGGCCGAGGTCAGCAGCAGC
>JALRBF010000308.1 GCA_023262365.1 Burkholderiaceae bacterium | reverse complement strand
GCAAGGGAAACCGCCAGAGCATTGCCGGTGACGGGCGAGACTGTAGCGGCCGAGGCGCTGGGTTGGTTGGGGTCTTGGTGGGTGTTGGGCGTCGGGCGCTTGGGCAGTGGCACCACAAAGCCAAAGCGCGAGCCTTCACCCGGTTCGCTGTGCGCGCTGATGGTGCCGTGCATCAGCGTGACCAACTGCTTGGTGAGCGACAAGCCAATGCCCGTACCCCCCAAGCCGTGCGGCTTGCCCGCACCCAGGGCACCAAAGCGCTCAAAAATGCGGCCCAGCTGCGCGGCCTCAATGCCCATGCCGGTATCGGTGACTTGCCATTGCACGTGCGTGGGTGCATCGGGCACGGGGGCCACGCTAAGCGCCACTTGGCCGCTGGCGGTGAACTTGGTGGCGTTACCCAGCAAATTCACCAGCACCTGCGCCAAGCGCACCGGGTCGCCTTCTACCCACTCGGGCAAGTCGGGGTGCAGGTGCAGCTCAAAGGCCACGCCTTTGGCCTGCAGTTGTTGGGCAAACGGGCCAATTACTTGCTCAATGCGTGGCCGCAGCTCAAACACCCGAGGGCGCAACTCAAGTCGCCCGGCTTGCAGTTGGGCCAAATCAAGTAAGTCGTTAATGATGACCAACAAATGCACCGCCGCGTGCTCAATGTGCTGCATGGGCTGGCGCGTGTCGTCGTTGGGCAGTTGCTGGCGATCAATGGTTTGCAGCAAGCCAATAATGGCGTTCATGGGCGTGCGCAGTTCGTGGCTTACGTTGGCAATGAGTTGGTCTTTTTGCGCCTGCTCCAACTCCAGCCGATGTTGCAGCGTATCCAGTGCGTGTTGGCGTTGTTGCAAGTCGCGCTCGAGTTGCGCCCGCGCCCGGTGGTACACCAGCGGCAGGGCCCACACGCTTAGGGTTAGGCCGGCAAACACCACCAGCGTCCAGCTAAGCGGGTGAATGTGCGTGCGGTACGGCCCAAACCAACCCGTGTTGTGGCCCCAGGTTAGGCCGGCCACGGTCAGCGCAATCAGGCCAATCAGCGGCGCGGCCGCGCGCACGCCCAGCACCAGCATGGCCGGCAGGGGCAGCACCACGTACCACATCATGCCTTCAGACCACAAACCATCGTGCGCCACCACCACGGTGGTGATGTCGGCGTAGCCGACCCAGGTAAAGGCCAACACACACGCGCGCACGCTGATGCGCCCCGTGGCGTGCGCCACCAGCAAGCCCAGCAGCGTCAGCGCCGTTAGCGTGTTGCTTAGCGTGGCCACCGGGCTGACGCGCATGACGGCAAACACCGCTGAGTTGGCAATCGACAACACCAGCAGCAGCTGCAGCACGGCGTGCGGGCTGGCCGCAGCCAGCCCGTCACACCATTGGCGCCAGCGCTGGCGCAGGGGGGCAAGCGGCGGGGTCATGGCAGGGCGTGGGCAAATTGCAGTTGCCGCCACGCCTCGTAGGCGGTTACAGCCACCGCGTTGGACAAATTCAGGCTGCGCTGCCCCGCGCGCATGGGCAAGCGCAGGCTGCGCGCGGCGTCAAAGTCGCCGCGTACCGCCTCGGCCAGGCCGCGGGTTTCGGCGCCAAACACCAGCACGTCATGCGCGGCAAATGCCACGTCGTAGACCGAGCGGGTGCCGCGCGTGGTTAGCGCAAACCAGCGCGCCAGGGGTGTAGGCAGCGCCGCGCGCAGCGCCGCCCAGTTGGCGTGGCGGGTTACGTTGGCGTACTCGTGGTAGTCAAGCCCGGCGCGGCGCAGTTGCTTGTCGTCCATGGCAAAGCCCAGCGGCTCTACCAAGTGCAGCCACATGCCGGTGTTGGCACAAAGCCGTATCACGTTGCCGGTGTTGGGGGGTATTTCGGGCTCAACCAGCACAATATGCAGCATGGGTTGAATCATCGCACGAATGGCCGCCCCTAAGCCAGCGGCGCGCGCGCCAGCACCAAGGCATCAACCTGCGCGGCGCCGGCCTCAAGCAAGCAGTGCGCCGCGGTGTCTAACGTGGCCCCGGTGGTCATGATGTCGTCAATCAGTACCACGCGCTGACCCGCCACCGCCTCGGGCTGTGCCACGTGCCACGCGGTGGCAGCGGCCAGGCGTTGGCGGCTGCTGCGCCGGTGTTGCTGCTGGTCGTCAAGCGTGCGTTGCAGCAGGTGCGGGTGCAGGTGCGATTGCCCGCCGGTGTGTTGCGCCAAGGCTTGGGCCAGCACCCACGCGTGGTTAAAGCCGCGTTGACGCAAGCGTGCCGCCGCCATGGGAATGGGCAGCCACCAGCGCGCTTGACGCAGCGACAACTGCCCGCGCAGCGCGGCTTGGTACATCAGCTGCGCCCAAGCCGGCGCCCACGCCAGCTGCGGCTCGGTTTTAAACGCCAGCACCAAGTCGCGCCACGCGAACGCGTAATCCAGTGCCGCGGCGCTGGCGTGCAGCCAACGGGTGCAGGCGTGGGGTTGGTGCGGCTGCGCCAGATGCAGCGCGCAGCGCGGGCAGCGCGGTGGCTTGGCCACGGCCTGTGCGTGGCACGCGGCGCACCACGGTGTGCCCCCGTTGTGGCACGGCCATGCGCCACACACGGCGCAGCGCGTGGGCAATACCCGGCGCAACATGGTGCCAAGCACGGTGTGTGTTCTCCCTGTTTTTATGTGGTGCCGCGTGGCCGCGTTGCGGCAGCAACGCAGACGGCCTTACTATACTGTTGCGCCATGCCCACCGCTGCCCCCCACCACGCGCCGGCGCAAGCCATCGACCCCGTGGCCAGCGCGCGGCGCATGCACCAGCGCCCCGGGCCGCCCAACTGGCTGGCCGACTTGGTGGCCGAGCGCATGGCCCAGCGGCTGGCGTGGCTGCGTCAGCAGCCGCGCCATTGGCTTGACTGGCAGCCCAACGTGGGCGGCCGCGCGGGCCACCAACTGGTGCGCCAGCACCACCCCCGCGCCACGGCTTACATAGAAGCCCCGCACCACACTCAAGCCACGCGCGCGTGGCTGTGGCAAGGCACGGCGTGGCCTACCGCATGGCAGCGTTGGCGCCGCGCGCGGCCTTGGCCGGGCCACCCGGCGGTGGACTTGTTGTGGGCCAACTTGGTGGCGCATCAAGCCGCCGACCCCGACGCCTTGCTAAGCGCCTGGCACGCGGCCATGGCCGAGCACGGCGCGCTGTTGTTCTCGGCGCTGGGCCCCAGCACCCTGCAAGGCCTAGACCGCGTGGCCCAAGCCATGGGTGCGGCGCCTATGCACCATGCGTTTATTGACATGCACGACTGGGGCGACGCGCTGCTGCGCGCTGGCTTTGCCGAACCGGTGATGGACGCGCAACGACTGACGCTAACCTACCAAAGCCTAGACAAACTCATTGCCGACCTACGCGCCGCTGGGCGCAACCTGCACCCGGGGCGTACCCCGCACATGCTGGGCCGGGGTTGGCTGGGTCGCTGGCGTCAAGCGTTGGCGCAGCACCTGCCACGCAACGCGCACGGCCATTGGGTGTTGGATGTGGAACTGGTGTTTGGCCACGCCTGGCGCGTGCCCACCCGAGCCGCTGGCGCCTCGGCCCAGCCGGTGCAGGCCACGGGCCGCCTGGGTCAATTGCTGGGCGCAAAACCCTCTGCCAACTAGGCCAAACCCAGCGGGTATACTCGTTTGCGTGGTGTCCAAACCGGGTGCGTTTTGTCCCGCGATCGGCCCCTATCGGTACCCCAAAACTCACATCAACACAGGCTTCCTGCCCCACCATGACCGGCCAAAGTGAATGGGTGTTTAAGCGCAACTGCGCCCTGAGTCCCAAGCAAATGGCACGCGCGCTGGGCCTACTGGCATGCGTCAGCGCCACCATTGCCGTGGGCTTTTGGCTGGCCGGGGTAACTTGGGTGGCGGTGTTTACCGCGCTTGAGTGGCTGGCCTTGCTTACCGCCGCGGCGTGGTACAGCCGCCACGCCAGCGACCAAGAACGGCTGGTGCTTGAGCCCGGCGGCGTGCTGGTGGAGCACGAAGTGGCCGGCCGCGTGGCGCGCTGGCGCTTTGCCCTGTGGGGCCTGCAGGTGCAGCCGCCCACGCCGGCGCAACCCCTGCTGACGATTCAAGGGCAAGGCCAAACCGCGCTGCTGGGGCGCCACATTCGCCCCGAAACCCGGCACCAACTGGCCAAGCAACTGCGCCAGCGGCTACATGCCATGCCGGCGCAAGGGACGTCAGTTGAGCGTCAGTCCGTCCTGATATAAACTATTGCTTATATTTAACCATGCAACACGAAAGAGATCCCATGCGTTCACCCCGTGCTCGCGGCCGTTTTCAAGGTTGGTTGGCTTATGGCTTGTTGGCTGGTGCAGCCGCCGTGGCAGCGCCCGGGCACGCGCAAACCCAAGACTTACCCGGCGGCCCGGCCGTGAACCAGCTCAACCTGCACCCGGCGGTGACGCAAATTGCCGCCGAGCAACAGTGGTTGCACTGGTTCATGCTCATTCTGTGCACCGTGATCTTTTTGGGCGTCTTTGGTGTGATGTTTTATTCCATCTACAAACACCGGCGCTCGGTGGGGCACCAAGCGCAAGAGCTGCCCGAGCCGCTGTGGGTGGAGTTGGGCTGGACCATCGTGCCGTTTTTGATTGTGATTGGCATGGCCTTGCCTGCCACCAAGGTGCTGGTGGCGCAAAAAGACACCACCAACGCCGACCTGACCATTAAAGTTACCGGCATGCAGTGGAAGTGGGGTTACGACTACCTGCGTGGCCAAGGCGAGGGCATCAGCATTTTGTCTACGCTTGACCCCTCGCACCGTTTGCTCTCAGACGCCGGCAGCGGCCCCAAGCCCGACGATTACTTGCTTAAAGTGGACCACCCGCTGGTGGTGCCCGTGGGCAAAAAAGTGCGCATCATTACCACCGCCAACGACGTGATTCACTCGTGGATGGTGCCGGCATTTGGCGTCAAGCAAGACGCCATACCTGGTTTTGTGCGCGACACCTGGTTTCGGGCCGAGCAAACTGGCGACTTTTACGGCCAGTGCGTGGAGCTATGCGGCAAAGAGCACGCCTACATGCCCATTCATGTGCGCGTGGTAAGCGCGGCCGACTACGACACTTGGGTGGGGCAGCAGCAGCAACGCATGGCCGCCACGGCCGACGACCCCAGCAAGGTGTGGGACAAGCAAGCGCTGATTGACCGAGGCAGCAAAGTTTACGCCGCCAACTGCGCCGCCTGCCATCAAGCCAGCGGCAAAGGTGCTGGCCCCATCTTGCCGCTGGACGGCTCGGCCCTGGTGCGCAACAGCGACCCCTCGGGCCTGATTGCCATTTTGCTCAATGGCCGCAACGCCATGCCCGCGTGGAAGCAGCTTGGCGACACCGACTTGGCCGCTGTCATGACCTACGTGCAAAACAGCTGGTCAAACCAGGTTGAGCAACCCATTCAGCCCGCGGCCGTGGTGGCCGCGCGCGGCAACTAAATTGACGTTTGAAAATTAGCGAAGGAAACCCCATGAGCGCCGTACTTGGACACCACGACGACGTGCACGGACACGACGACCACCACCACGCGCCCGCCGGCTGGCGACGCTGGGTGTTTGCCACCAACCACAAAGACATTGGTACGCTGTACCTCATCTTTAGCTTCACCATGCTGCTGTTTGGTGGCGTGTTGGCGCTGGGTATTCGCGCCGAGCTGTTTCAGCCCGGGCTGCAGTTGGTTAACCCACAACTGTTTAACCAACTCACCACCATGCACGGCCTCATCATGGTGTTTGGCGCCATCATGCCGGCCTTTGTGGGCTTTGCCAACTGGATGATTCCGCTGCAAATTGGCGCCCCCGACATGGCCTTTGCGCGCATGAACAACCTGAGCTTTTGGCTCATGATTCCCGCCGCCCTGATGCTGGCTGGTTCGTTTTTTATGCCCGGCGGGGCCCCGGCAGCGGGCTGGACGCTGTACGCGCCGCTGACGCTGCAAATGGGCCCCTCAATGGACGCGGCGATTTTTGCCATGCACATCTTGGGCGCCTCGTCCATCATGGGGTCGATCAACATCATCGTAACCATTTTGAACATGCGCGCCCCCGGCATGACGTTGATGAAAATGCCCATGTTCTGCTGGTCATCGCAGACCGCCTGCAGTTCGCT
>JALRBF010000306.1 GCA_023262365.1 Burkholderiaceae bacterium | reverse complement strand
GCTGATCGATCCGAGTCTTTTGTCAGCGACGCGCATGGCCGCGACCACGTGTCGCACGCCGAGATGGCGATGGACAAGGACGGTAAGTTTTTGGCGCTGCGTGTGCACACCGACGCCAACATGGGCGCCTACCTGTCCACGTTTGCCAGCTGTGTGCCCACCATTTTGTATGCCACGCTGCTTGCCGGACAGTACACCACGCCGCAGGTGTATTGCGAGGTTGACGCGTGGTTTACCAACACCGCACCGGTGGACGCTTATCGCGGTGCGGGGCGGCCCGAGGCCACCTATTTGCTCGAGCGTTTGGTCACGCGTGCCGCGTGGGAGCTGGGCATCGGGCAAGACGAAATTCGTAAGCGCAACTTCATTGACCAATTTCCCTATCAGACCCCGGTGGCGTTGCAGTACGACACGGGCGACTACCACGCTTGCATGGACAAGGCCCAGCAAATGGCCGATGTGGCCGGATTTGAGGCGCGCAAAAAAGCCTCGGCGGCCAAGGGTAAGTTGCGTGGCATCGGCTACTCCAGCTACATCGAGGCCTGTGGCATCGCCCCGTCCAACATTGCGGGGGCCTTGGGGGCGCGTGCCGGGTTGTTTGAGTGTGGCGAGATTCGCGTGCATCCCACGGGTTCGGTCACCGTGTTTACCGGTTCGCACAGCCACGGCCAAGGGCACGAAACCACGTTTGCCCAAGTTGTGGCGGCACGCCTGGGCATTGGGGTTGACCAAGTCGATGTGGTGCACGGCGACACCGGTCGGGTGCCGTTTGGCATGGGCACGTACGGTTCGCGTTCCATCTCGGTGGGCGGGGCGGCCATCATGCGCGCGCTGGACAAAATCGAAGCCAAAGCCAAAAAAATCGCCGCGCACCTGATGGAAGCCAGTGACGCCGACGTTGAGTTTGCCAATGGCGAGTTCACGGTTAAGGGTACGGACAAAAAGATTCCATTCGCCCAGGTTGCGCTCACGGCTTACGTGCCGCACAACTACCCACTGGAGACCCTAGAGCCCGGGCTCAACGAGACCGCGTTTTACGACCCCACCAATTTCACCTTTCCGGCGGGTACCTACATTTGCGAGGTTGAGGTGGAGCCCGACACCGGCGTGGTGACGATTGACCGCTTCACCGCGGTGGACGACTTTGGCACCATCATCAACCCCATGATCGTTGAAGGGCAGGTGCACGGTGGGTTGGCACAAGGCATTGGCCAGGCGCTACTCGAGAACTGCGTGTACGACCCCGAATCAGGTCAGCTGCTTACCGGCAGCTTCATGGACTACGCCATGCCCCGGGCCGACGATTTGCCGACGTTTCAAATCGGTAACGTGGTCACGCCCTGTACCCACAACCCGCTGGGTACCAAAGGCTGCGGCGAGGCCGGTGCCATCGGTTCGCCGCCCGCCGTTATCAACGCCGTGCTCGACGCCTTGCGCGAGCGCGGTGTAAAAGATTTGGATATGCCCGCCTCGCCCCACCGCGTGTGGGAGGCGATGCAAGCGGCCAACGCCTAATGCTCAATTTGGAGTGACACAACATGTACGCATTTGAATACTCACGCGCCGCCTCGGTGGACGAGGCTGTTCAGCAAGTCGCCGCGGGCGGCCAACTATTGGCTGGTGGCCAAACACTGATTGCCACCATGAAGCAGCGCCTAGCCGCGCCCGGGCGTTTGGTGGACTTGGGGCGTATCAGCGGTTTGGTCGGCATCAAAAAAGACGCGCAAGG
>JALRBF010000302.1 GCA_023262365.1 Burkholderiaceae bacterium | reverse complement strand
GAAGATGGGCACGGCCAGCGCCGCCAAGCCCACTGCCACGTCGTCTTCGGCGTAGGCGCGGCCACGCTGGCGAATTGTCATCAGCTCGGCTGCATCGACCCCTTTTTTTTGTGTTCGCATGTGTAAGGCATGGGGCGAGGGGCTCGTAATCGCGCCTTTTTTGTTATTGCTGTAGGCCAAAATTAACTTGGGGGCTGCGCCTTTGTTAAAGCTCATGGTGGCGCCTGGCTCCCACCAGCGCACGTGTATCGAGGGGTTGCCATCCACGCGCAGCGCACAGGTGGCGCGTTGGTTTTCAAGGCGCGAAATAAATGTGGTGACCCCGTAGTGACGGGCAAGCTCCGTAATCATGGGGCGCGCAATGGCCTCAATGCCCATGGGCCGAATGTAGGCCGCGGCAATGCGCACCAGGGACTCACCCACCTCAAACACCTGCTGGTCCACGCTGCGGCGTAAAAAACCGCTGTGGCACAACGTCAGCACGATGCGCCGCTGCGTGGCCAGGTCAATGCCCGTGGCCTCGCTAAGCGAGCGAATGGTGTGCTGGGGCGACTCTTGCGAGAACTGCAACAGTGTCAACGCGGCGCGATCGATGGCGCGGGTGCGCGTGGTGGGTGCCGCGGGGTGGGGGTTGGGGTAACCACTCATGCCATGACTTCAGCTGATGAACTTTACTTTGTTAGTTGACAATCAGCATAAGCCTGTATTTAATTTCTGGCAAGAACAAGGTTTGCTCACTGTAAAAGGAGACTCAGGTATGAAACCATCTAAGCGAGGCTTACTCAAGGCATCCGTGGCAGCGCTTTGCCTTTGCTCAATGAGCGTGGCAGCGGCACAAAGCATCAAGCTGCTGCGCTTTGCCGAGTTCGGGCCCAATCGAGGCGACCGGGCTGGCACCATCAAATGGCTCGATGCCGAAATGCGCAAACGCTCCGATGGCAAGCTCGGGCTTGACATCGTGTGGGGTGGTGCGCTGCTTGGCGCAAAAGACGCGGCCAAAGGTCTCTCCGCTGGCGTGGCCGATATGGCAAGCATTGTGCCGGTGTACGCGCCTGGGCGCATGGTGGTGTACGAAGTTACCGACACGCTGCAGTTTCCCAACGAGTGGGTCGGCATGATGGCCACCTACGAGTTGATGACCACTCACCCGCAAGCCTTAGAAGAAATGGCCAAATTCAATCTGCGGTACTTTGGCAACTACACCACGGGCCCGACTCAAATTTTGACCAAAGGCAAAGCCGTTAAGTCGCTGGACGATTTAAAAGGCCTAAAAATACGCGCCACGGGAGCGTTTGTCCCGGCCATGAAGAAGTACGGCGCGGCCACCGTCTCCACGCCGCAGCCCAAGGTGTATGAGGCGCTGTCCAACGGCTCGGTGGACGGCTCAACCACCTACTACTACGTGGTCAAGGCTTACAAGCAGTACGAGGTGGCAGACCACATGACCGAGGTGAATATGGGCCAGACGCTGGCGTTTGGTATTGCCATGAACAAGGGCACCTACGATTCGCTGCCGGGCGCGCAGCAAAAAATGCTTGACCAATTGGGCAAAGACTACACCCAGCATGTGGCCAAGGTGATGTACGAATCGCGAACCAAAACCAAGGCCGAATTGGCCACTGGGATTGATGGCAAGAAAATCACCATGCACGACGCCCCGGCGGCCATGCGAAAGGCATTGATTGAGGTGGCCGAGGCCGATGCCGCCAACTGGGTGGCCAAAGCCAACGACAAGGGCTTGCCTGGAGAGAAAATTTTGGGTGACTACCGTGCACTCGTTAACAAGTATCAGAAAATCAAAGATACCAAAGGGCACCCCTGGGATTGATGAGGGTTAACGGCCCACTGAAGCGTTAGAAAAAAAGCACATGCTCAAGTCGTCACTCCAAGCGATGGCTGGGCTGTGCTTACTCGCCATGGCGGGGATTGTGACGTTATCTATGGTGGGGCGTGAGTTTTTTTTGTTGCCCGTTCCGGACGACTTGCTGCTTGTGGGGTTGCTGATGGTGGGGGTGATTGCCTTGCCTGCGGCCATTGTGGAGCGAGACAACGGGCATATTGCCGTGACGGTGGCTACGCAGTGGTGCCCGCCCCACTGGCGCTTGGTATTTGACGTGTTAGGAAAAATATTGATGCTGCTGTTCTTTGGTGGTATCAGCTACGCTGTGGCGCTTTCGCTGCCTTACGAGTTCACCTCGGGCGCTTACCTTGACGGCGAATTGGAAATACCCACCTGGCCAGCCAAAACGGTGTTTTGTGTGGGGTTCGTGGCGTTTTCGGTTGAGCTGGTGCTGAGTATCGGGCGGCAAATCAAGGAGGCGTGGCATCATGCCTCACAGGAGTAATCGCCCAGCATGAGCCCAGTTGATGTTGGCGTCAGCGCCTTGATTCTGACCCTTGTGTTGTTGCTGATTCGTACACCTATCGCCGCAGCGCTTGGCGTGTCTGCGACGCTTGGCACATTTGTTGTGTTTGCCTGGCGACCGGGCACCGAGTTTTCGTTTGATGCGGCGGTGCGACCCACCATGTCGTTACTGGCCAACGCGCCGTTTAGCTTCATCACCAACTTCTCGCTGGCCACGGTGCCGTTGTTTATTTTGATGGGGCACTTGGCCCATGAGGCTGGATTTACGCGCAACATTTACGAAGCCGCCCGGCTGTGGATGGGTCGCTTGCGTGGCGGCGTTGCCATGGCCTCGGTGGTGGGGTGTGGTGGCTTTTCGGCCATTACGGGGTCATCGGTTGCGTGTGCGGCAGCCATGGGGCGTATTGCCGTACCCGAGATGCTGAAGTTTGGCTATGCCCCAGCCTTGGCCACAGGGGCGGTGGCCATTGGCGGCACGCTGGGTTCGTTGATTCCGCCCTCGGTGTTGTTTATTCTTTACGGCGTGTTTGCCGAGCAGTCGATTGGGCGCTTGTTCATTGCCGCGGTGATTCCCGGGCTGGTCTCGCTGCTGGCGTATTTGATAGTGATTTACGTGTGGGCGACCTTGCGTAAGGCCGATGCGCCCATCCCTAACGTGAGCTTCACGTGGGCCGAAAAGTGGCAAGCCGTTAGATCCTGCTGGGGCATTGTGTTTATCTTTGTCTCAATCATTGGCGGCATTTATGGCGGGTTGTTTACCCCAACCGAGGCCGCTGGGGTGGGCGCCACGCTCACGCTGCTGCTGGGTGTGGCAACCCGGCGGCTTAATGTGCCAGCCATTGTGTCGGCACTCAAGGAAAGTGTGTTTCAGTCGAGCATGATTTTTTTGATTGCCGTGGGCGGTAAGTTGTACGTGAGCTTTATTGCGCTTACCGGCATGTCAGCCAATTTTGTCGAGTGGTTGACCCACGGTGGCTATTCGCTGGCCTTGGTGATGCTGTTCATTATTGCGTTGTACTTGGTGCTGGGCATGTTTCTGGACTCCATAGGCATCATCCTACTCACCTTGCCCATTGTGCTGCCCGTGGTTGAGGCCTACAACCTGTCGTTGATTTGGTTTGGCGTGGTGGTGATTAAGCTACTTGAAATTGGCTTGGTCACGCCACCGATTGGGCTTAATGTGTTTGTTATTAAGTCGATTGCGCCAAAAACGGTTCAGCTCGAAACCATTTTTCGTGGCATTTCGTTCTTTCTGATCGCCGAGGTGTTTGTGTTGGCCGCCATCGTGCTGTTTCCGGCGTTGTCGCTGTGGTTGCCCTCGGCCATGTGATGTGCCATGTTTGCCCATTAAAAAGGAGAAGATTGTGAGCCATGACGTGTTGCACCCCGATGTGCCGATGTGGCGTGATGGCCCGCTGCACCCAACGCGCCCGCCGCGCTGCCCGCCGTTTGTTGAAATCACCCGCGCCGAGCAGCTGCTGCCGTATTTGGAGCATGTGGCCAGTCGCCCATACAACCATGGGCTTAACGCCTGCTGGGACTTAAAAGAAGGCGAGCGGGTGCTGCTGCGCGTGGACAACTGGCACAGCGACATGGTGATTGAGGCGTGCAAAAAAATCTTAACCAAGTACAAGGTTAAGTTTGATGTGAAGTACATCGATCGCGGCCAGGTGCCGCAATGGGTGGGTGCCGACGAGGTAGCGTACTACCTGTTCCGCACCAAAGAGTTGGCGCAGTGGATGGACGAATGGGAGGCCATAGCCAGCAAGCAAGCGTATGACAAGATTTTGATGGGCTACGGTGGCCCGGTTCTAACCGACCGATTCGTTAAGATTCAGCGCATGCCGTTTATTACGCCCGAGATTTTGGCCTCGCCCGCGCACGCTATGCCCGCTGAGCTGCTAACCGCCATTGACCGCTGGACCTGGGACCGGGTTAGGCTGGCCAAGCAGGTGCGAATTACCGACCCCGAGGGAACCGATATTTCGTTTACCAATCACGACGGGTACTGGGAAAAAGGCCGAAACCTTTACGCGTCGCGCTTGGTTGACCAAACTTGGCAGGGTAACGCCAAGTTCGGTGCCACTTACTTGCCCGGGCACATTACTGGACGCCCTTGGGTATTTTTAGAAGGCATGGAAGATGGCTGCGGCGTGATTGCCGGCACCACCAACCATATTGCCCCGTGCGACTGGACGCAGCTTAAGGTAGAGAACGCAAAGATTACCGAAATCAACGCCGGCGGTGAATTTGGCGAGAAGCTGCGACGCCTAAAAGAAGAAACCGACCACTTGCAGTACCCCGGCATGCCCGGTAAAGGCCTGATGTACTGGTGGGAGGCCTCTATCGGCACCAACCCGCACATTCATCGCCCGCGCAAAGACTTTCCCTCGGGCTTTGTGAACTGCCTGTACGAGCGCGTGCGCTCCGGGGTGATTCACATGGGCTTTGGCACCATCATCTCGTCAATGGACGAGCGCAAGGCCGCCCGTAGCAACCTGCCCGTGGGGCACTGGCACCTGCACCTGTATTTTCCCGACTACACAACCGAAACGTCACAAGGCACCGACTGGGTGATACGACAGGGACGCTTGTTGGCCTTGGATGACCCCGATATTCGCAAAATTGCGCAAAAGTACGGCGACCCCGACCTGTGGCTGGATGAATCGTGGAACCCCGCCGTGCCCGGGCTGAACATGGCGGGCGACTACCGCGCTCACTACGCCGCTGACCCGCTCAAGTGGGTTAAGAGCGAGTTGGACATTTGCCGCAACTACCACCCGTTGTTCATGAAAATGGTGCAGGCCGATGGTAAGTACTGCAGCGGCGAGGGAGCTCGGTTTTGGAGCGGGGGGTGCTGTGACCACAGCGGCGTGACGCCGCCTACTGCCTCGCATCACAACTGCTGCGGCTAAAGAAGTGAAAGCCCGCCAGCAGAGCAACCTGCATAAGTGCCAAATTGATCAGGGGCGCGTGGGTTGGTTCAATTCGCCAATTGGCCACATGTCGCTCAAACGCGCCACGGCACCCAGCAGCGAGGGGGCCAGCTGCACCAGGTCGCTGGGTGACATACGCGAGGTCGGCGCCGCCACGCTGACCACGCCCACGCACGCCACCAGCCCCGAGGGCTGGCGCACGGTAATGGGTGCAGCAATGGCCCCTACGTGGAGTTCATTTTCTTCGTAGCTTAGGGCAAACCCTCGTTCGCGTGCCTGGGCTAAATCGGCCTCAATGGCTTGGCGGGTGGTTTTGGAGTGAGGTGTGCATTGCTCAATGCCAGTGGCTTGTAGCACCTCCCACGCCCTTGCCGGGCTAAGGGTAGACAGCCACGCCTTGCCTGCGGCATGGGTATTGAGCTGCAAGCTGAGTTGGTAGTTGGGGTCAATGTGTAAGGTGCGGCGTGCGCCCACAAACGCCAGCACCCAAGTGACGCGCTGGTCAAACTCCACCACTCCCAGGCGCACCAATTCGCCGGTTTCATTGGCTAGCTCGCGCAGCGTGCCACTGGTTTGGTCGAGTACGCGCGTTTGTGCCAACTTGCGCAGCCCCAAGTTGCTGAGCTTGTACGTCATCACGTAGTGGCCGCTGAGGTCGTCCCGATACACAAATCCCGCGGCGCACAGTTCATCCACCAAGCGCCGCGCAATGGCCTTGTTTACTCCCAAATGGCGGCTTAAGTCTGCCAGCGACCAATAGGCCTGTCCCTCGCACATCAGCTTAAGTAGCTGCAGGCTGCGTCGCACCGACAACACACCACCCGTCACGGTGGGGGCCTTGGCCGCCCGTTTTTTGGGGCTCTGAGTGTCGTTGGCCATTAGCTGCAGCACCGGTTGGCCAAAAGCCCTTGGGCGCGGGCTTGCTCGTGCCAGGCTTGGGCTTGGGCCGATACTTCGGTGCTGCCGTGGGCCAAGCGCATACGCGATTTGGCCGGGTTTTGCAGTGCCTGCAGCAGGCGCGCGGGGCTGGTGTAGGGCTGGTCGGCAGGCAGCCCTTGGCGTCGCAGTTGTTGGCGTAGCTGTGCCGTGGCCGCGCGGTCGGCTTGTTGGGTGGCGGGGTCAATAACCACGCCGTACTGGTGGCGTGCCGCTTGCAGGGACACATAGCCGTTGACCACGTCTTGTTGCACCCGCTCAATGCTACGCTCGGTAGGCTTTCCGTACCCACCGCCGCCACCTGAGCGAAGCGTCCAGGTGTCTCCCTTCTTAAGCATTTGCGAAAATACTTTGCCAGTGGTGTATACCACTTCATCCTGTCCGGCGCGTTGCAGCGCCACCTCGTTGCCCATGGCCGATAGCCCACCAAAAAGGCCCCACGGCCGGCACTCGACTCGCTCCATTTGGGTGTTGAACATGATCTCGGAGAGCACAAGAATAACCTGCTCATTGCCAAGCCCCCCGCGAAATGTGCCTGCCCCGCCTGAATCTTCGCGCAGTGCGTAGCGCTGCACCAGCAGTGGGTACTTGGCCTCTACTTGCTCTGACGGGCCGTTGTGCGTGTCGCCGTCGTTGATGGCAATGGTGGCGCTCATGCCGTCTTCGTTGTGCTTGGCGCCCCAGCCCCCACCGATGAGCCCGCCCAGATACAAAAATAGCCGGTCGTCCTTGGGCTGGCGGCCGTGCACCGAGGCTATGCACAAATCGGCGTGGTGCGCGGCCACCACCTTGTCGGGAATGGCTGGGGCCAGTGCGCGAAACACCGTATCCACCACCGTCATGGGGTACGTCATCCACCAGCGCATGGGGGCAGGGCGGGTGGCGTTGATCACTTTACCCTCCGGCAAAATCACGGTTAACGCGCGAAAACAGCCGTCGTTGATGGGCAGTTCGGTGGGTGCCACCAAGCACTTAAAGGCAACCTGTGCGCAGGCAATGCCGGCGGCTTGGCCAGAATTGTAAAAGCCTTTAACCTGTTCGCTCACGCCCGAGAGGTCAATCGTCATTTGATCGCCGAGCACCTTAACCTTAACGCGGATCGGAATGCGCTGACCTAGGTTGACCCCGTCATCGTCTAAAAATGATTCGGCTTCGTACTCGCCGTCAGGCATGGCTTGCAGGGCGGCGCGAGAGGCGGCATCGCTTTGGTTGAATATTTGCTCAACGGCGGCCAGCACCGTGTCTTTACCGTATTTGGTGAGCATTTGCAAAAACCGCTTTTCGCCCGTTTTAACAGTGGCAATTTGCGCGCGCAAGTCACCCATCGCGCGCTCTGGAATACGCACGTTCATCTCAATGATCCGAAATATGTCCTGATTGGGATTGCCTTGCCGATACACCTTAACAATGGGCATTTGTAGCCCCTCGGAGTAAATATCCAGCGTCATGCCGTCAAGCGTGCCACCTACATCTTGCCAGTGCGCCATGCAGGCCGAAAAGCCTTGTATTTCGCCTTCAAAAAATATGGGCACCACAAATGTCATGTGGTTGAGGTGACTGCCGGTTATGTACGCGTCATTGGTAAGCAGCACATCGCCTTGGGCCATGTTGGCGTACCCGCAATCAGTAATCATTTGCTTGACTGTGTTGCTCATGCCTCGAATAAACATGGGTAACCCAATGCCAATAGATATTGTGTTGCCCTGTCGGTCAAACAAGCCCACGGTAAAGTCCAACGCTTCGTAAATAATCATGTTGTAGGCGGTGCGCATAAGGTTCGACTTCATCTCCTCGGTGGCGGCTACCATGCCATTGCGGATGATCTCGGTCACCACCGCATCATGGCGGGGATTGGGTGTGTGGGGTTTAGTCGTTGTCATGGTTGACCTCGATGATTAGGTTGCCCAATGGGTCCACGGTGAGCTGGTCGCCCGGAAAAATCACGGTCGTCGAAGCGTATTCCTCTATAAGCGCTGGGCCTGGTATCTGGTTTCCCGAGCGCAAATCGCTGCGTTGATACACGCGGGCTTGCTGCCAGCCCTGGGTTGGTGAAAAGTACACCGGACGCTGCGTGGGTGGGGCGGCCGGCGTGGCTGAGCCTTGCGCCAGTGGCGCTAGGGTGGGGCGGGGCATTTCACCGGCCACCGAGGTGCGCAGGCTCACCACCTCGGCGCGCTCGTTGGGTGAGCAGTAGCCGTAGCGTAGTTGGTGCATGTCGTCAAATAGCTGTTTGATGCCGTCGATATCGCCGCGCGTAAAGTAGTCTTGCGGTATGTCCACTGCCACGGCATGCTCTTGGCCGACGTAGCGCATGTCTAGCCCGCGTTGCACCGTAATTGTTCCCACCTTGACTGCCGCCTGGCGTATGTCGGCCTCGCCCTCGCGCTCCATGGCCTCAAATAGCAAGTTGGTTTGGGTAAAGTCCAGCAACTCAAGCGGGGTAAAGCGGGTACGCACGTAGTCGCGTCGCAAATCAGCCACCAGCATGCCAAAGGCCGAAAAATGTCCCGGTGCGTTGGGAATTATCACTTTAGGCATTTGCAACTCGCGCGCCACCAGCACCGCGTGCAACGGTCCAGCCCCACCAAAAGCCACCATCGGAAAGTCCCGTGCGTCTAAACCGCGCTCAGTGGTGACGCGCTGTACCACGTGCGACATGGTGACTGCGGCTATACGAATCAGGCCTTCTGCGGCCTCCTCTACGCTGATGCCCAGCGGACCAGCCACGTGCTGCAACAAGGCGTGGCGCGCCGCTTGGGCATCTAAGCGCATGTCGCCGCCCAAAAACCGGTCTTCAGACAAACGACCCAGCACCAAGTTGGCATCGGTCACTGTGGGCTCGGTGCCTCCCATGCCGTAGCACACCGGGCCAGGTACCGATCCGGCGCTTTGTGGCCCCACGCGCAAGGCATTCCCAGCAGCGAGTCGGGCTATGCTGCCGCCACCGGTGCCCACCTCTTGTATGTCAATCATGGGCATTTGCACCGGCAAGCCCTCGGCGTAGCCACCAATCATCGAGTGGCTCGTCATGAGCACTTGTCCGGCCAAAATCACCCCTGATTTGGCTGTGGTGCCGCCCATATCAAAGGCAATGGCGTCTTGCAGGCCAATGTCGCGGCACAGCTCGCGCGTGCCTATCACACCAGCCGCGGGGCCAGACTCCAGCATGCGAATGCATTCTCGTTGCGCGCTTTGCACGTCATACAGCCCGCCGGTGGATTGAACGATCAAAAAGCCGCCGCCAAACCGCTTTTCTTGAAGGTGCTGGACGATCTCGCGCAGGTACGAGCTGACCCGTGGCCCCACATACGCGTTGGCTGCAACCGTGGAGGTGCGTTCGTACTCGCGATACTCTTGTGACAACTCATGCGAAGCCGTGATGTAGAGGCCTGGGCAACGGGCTTCAAAAAACCGCTTAGCGGCAATTTCGTGCGCTGGGTTGCGATACGAGTGTAAAAACATAATTGCTAGCGCTTCTACCCCCTCCCGCTGCAGTTGCTGCGCAATTGGTTCAAGTTCGGCTTCATCCAGCGCGTGTAGCACCTCACCCGAGGCGTACAGCCGCTCACCCACTTCAAAGCGTAACGCGCGTTCAATAAGTGGCTGATGCTTTTTAAAAAACAAGTTGTACGCCTCGGGGCGATTGATGCGGCCGATTTCGTAAATGTCACGAAACCCACGTGTGGTCACCAAGGCAGTGCGTGCCCCGGTACGCTCAAGCAGGGTGTTGATGGCTGTGGTGGTACCGTGCAAAAACAAATTGGCCTGCTCAAAGCCCGAGCCAGCCTTTTGCACACCATCGTTGATGCCCTCAATTAACCGGTGAGGGGTGGTGAGGCACTTGCCCAGTTTGATTGAGCCGGTGGTTTCATCAAAAATCGCAATGTCGGTAAAGGTGCCGCCCACATCGGCTGCGATGCGACACTCGGCAGGGGTGGCCGTCAAAATCACTCTCCTGGTCAGGGGGCAAAAAACAGGTAACTTCGTTACCTAAATTCATTCTGGCCCACGCGCTGCCCACGCGTCAATGCCAAGTCCTACCCTCACGGGTATACCCCTAACCCTGCCCAACCTCTGGGCTCTACATGGCCGCCCCGCCATCAATGGTCAGCTCCGAACCGGTCATGTAGCGGCTCTCATCGCTCAACAAAAAGCACACCAGGCCGGCCACCTCTTCGGCGGTACCCATGCGCTTCATCGGAATTTGGTTGACGCGGGCTTGATTCTGGGCGTCCCCCCGAATTTTGATTAAGTCGGTGTCGATCGGGCCAGGGTGCACCGAGTTGACCCGGATGTTCATGTCCGCAAGCTCCAACGCCGCGGCCTTGGTCATGCCACGCACGGCCCATTTGGTTGCGGTGTAGGCAAACGCATTGGACGCACTGCGCAGTCCGACGGTGGACGACAGGTTGACGATAGCGCCTTCGCCGCTGCGTGCCAACGCAGGCACCACGCTGCGCATGCCCAGAAACACCCCGGTTTGGTTAATCGCCACGTGCTGTGCAAACTCCTCCACTGCCTCGGGCGCCATTAAGGGCTTGGGAAGGTAAATGCCTGCGTTGTTCACCAAGCCGTGCAGCGGACCCCAGCGTTCGGCGCTGGCCACGGCTTCAAGCCAGTCGCTTTCGCGCGTCACGTCCAGTGGCTGGTAACGGGCGTTGGCGCCAAGCTCAGCGGTAAGGGCTTGGCCTTGCGCGTGCAACACATCACCCATGAACACCTTGCCGCCATCGGCCACCACGCGGCGCGCCAGCGCGCGGCCAATGCCACGGGCTGCGCCCGAAATAAGATAAATGCGACCGTTAAAACGAGTGGAATCCATGACCGGGTGCCTCCTGACGGTGATGTCAATCCAACCCCAACGCGTCACCATGTGGGGCCCGAACGCGCATCATAGGGCGCGTTGGCCTGGTGCGGGTGGCGTCCGACCGAGCCCAGCAAAGCACGGGGCCGGTGGCTCGGTCGCAATTGCGATTGCGCGACGGCACGCAAGCGAATCGCCAATTGCCTTTACCAACTTCTGAGAGAATCGCGAGTCGTATGAACGCCTCTGGTTTTGCCCGACTGCTTTTGCTCTCTGCCATATGGGGCGCCTCATTTCTGTTCATGCGGATTGCGGTACCAGTTTTAGGACCGGTTTGGTTGATTTTTTTTCGTGTTTTGTTGGCGGCATGCTTCTTGTGGATCGTGGGAAAGTGGCTGGGTAGAAACTTACCAATCGCGGGCCAATGGCGACATTTTCTAAAACTTGCCTTTTTTAGCTCAGCGCTGCCATTTTTGCTTTTCGCTTTTGCCGCACGTGATCTCACGGCGTCGTTGCTGTCGATTTTGAATGCAACGGCCCCCATTTGGGCGGCTTTAATTTCAGCGGTGTGGTTTAAGGTGCAAACGCCATCGGTTAAGTGGATGGGTATGCTGCTGGGCTTGGCGGGGGTGGGCTGGCTGGTGGGGCAGGGCCCTTTGATGACCTCGGCGAGTATGGGCTGGGCGTTGGCCGCTGGCTTGGCCGCACCGTTTTGTTATGGGGTGGCGAGCAACTATTTAAGGTATGCGCCCAAAGTTGGTGCGTTTGCCAATGCGCATGGCGGCATGTGGGGCGCCTGTATCTTTCTGTTGCCACTGGCGGGCGTGGCGCCAATGCCCAGCGAGGCGCTGTCATTGTCCGTGGTGCTTTCGGTTGTTTTGCTCGGCGTCTTGTGCAGCGGCGTGGCCTATCTAATTTACTTTCGACTGATTGACGAGTTTGGCGCCACCTCGGCGTTGACGGTGACACTTCTCACCCCAGCCTTTGCGACCTTGTGGGGGGCCTGGTTTTTGGGTGAGCCCATAGGATGGAGCACCCTCAGTGGGGGGGCTTTGGTGTTGTTAGGCACCGCGTTGACCACTGGCTTCGACCCGAGAACGATGATTGGGCGTGGCACTTCACCCGATAAGAACACTTGAACCGCGCGGGTTAGGAGGAGGCAGATATGAAGATTGTGGTGATAGGCGCAGGCATCGCAGGGGCGTCAATAGCCGCAGAGTTGGCTGGGTCGGTGTCCGTTGACTTGGTTGAAATGGAAAGCCAGCCGGGTTACCACACCACTGGGCGCTCGGCTGCCTTGTATGCGCCCTCGTACGGGCCGCAGGTGGTGAGAGTTCTCACTAAGGCCTCGCTCCCTTTTTTTTCCCGGCTGAATCCTACTTTTTGGCTAAATCAGGTGTTGCTGCCCCGAGGAGCCATGTTCATCGCCACAAAGGGTCAAGAGGCATCGTTGCAGAGACTGTATGCAGACATGGGTCCGAATCCTGACGTCACGCTTATCAGTCGCGAAGAGGCGCTGATGAGGTGCTCTATTCTGCGCGAGGACTATGTGAGCGGGGCGATGTTAGACGTGGGCGCCATGGACATGGATGTAAGTGCTTTGCATCAGGGGTATTTGAAGCGTTTTAAGCTTGCAAATGGCTCATTCTGGCCAAACGCCCGGGTCGAGCAAATTCAGAGAAAAGGTAATGGTTGGTTGGTGTCAACTGCGTCCCAGGAGTTTTTTGCCGATGTGGTGGTTAATGCAGCGGGGGCATGGGCAAGTCATATAGGCAAATTGGTGGGTGCCTCGCCCATCCCCCTGACGCCCAAGCGTCGCACCGCGATGACCATCGATTCACCCTCGGGTACGGATAGTCAATCTTTTCCCGCTGTGATTGACTGTGAGGAAGACTTTTACCTTCGCCCGGACGCCGGTCGTTTGTTGATTTCGCCAGCTGACGAGACGCCCTCTGTTGCTTGCGACGCTCAACCGGAGGAGGTGGATGTTGCTTTGACAGTCGAGCGCATTCAAGCCGCATTCGAGCTGAAGGTCTCGAAAATTCGAAGCAAATGGGCGGGGCTGCGAACTTTTGCGGCTGATAAACAACCAGTCTGCGGTTTTGACGACCGTGTGGACGGATTTTTTTGGTTCGCGGGGCAGGGTGGCTATGGTATTCAAATGGCCCCAGCTTTGGCGCAAGTCGGATCGGCCTTAATCCGGGAGGGCGCAATACCGAGCGCTATCTTAGACATGGGTTTCAACCCGAACCAAGTCAGTCCAAATCGGTTTGCGGCGTAGGTGACAAGTCGGTTAAGGTGCCTACTAAATCACCAGCTATTGAAGGAACCCGTGTTCTTGGGATTTTTCACGAGATATGACACGATTAGGGGGTTAGAGAAAAACTTCTGCCCCTGAAGTCATGACATCAAAACACATCCCGCCAATCGATTGGCAGCCGGAGGACCCGGCGACGCTTGCCGATCCGTACCCACTGTTTAACCGCATGCGTGACGAGGATCCGTGTCATTGGAGTCCGCGCCTGAGGTCTTGGGTGTTAACGCGCTACGACGACGTCAAGCGGGTGTGCTTGGACAAAGACCTGCTCTCTTCGGATAGGCTCAAACCCTTTTTTTCGGCGATGCCGCCCTCCGAGGCAGAACGTATCGGGCAAATCATTCGGTATTTGTCGTTATGGATGGTGTTTACTGACCCACCCGATCACACCCGATTGCGCCGTTTGACGAGTAAGGTGTTTCACGCCAAGTCCATGCAGGCCATGCGGCCGCAGATTGAGCGAATTGGTGGCTGGCTGCTGGACCAGCTTGGCGAGCGGGACACGTTTGACTTTGTTGCAGACTACGCCGGACCGTTGCCGTGTTTGGTCATTATGGCCATGCTCGGGGTGCCAGTGGAGCATTTGACTCAGGTCAAGCGAATGTCAGACGACATGGCGCTTTTTGTGGGGTCTTCGCGCATCAACCCGCAAAAGTACGACACCGCTGAGGCCGCCACACAAGAGATGGCGGCGTACTTTCGAGACTTGATTGCCATACGGCGGCGGCATCCCAGCGCTGATTTATTGAGTGAGTTGGTTCACCTGCGCGACGGTGACGATTGCCTAAGCGAGGACGAGTTGGTGGCGACCTGCATGTTGCTGTTGTTTGCTGGGCACGAGACCACGACCAACCACATCACCAATGGATTGAATGCGCTGATGCACTTCCCGGGTGAAATGCGTCGCCTGCGCGAAGATCCCGGACTGGCTGCCATGGCGGTGGAAGAGCTACTTCGTTACGACGGGCCACAGGGTGCGCAAGTGCGGGTGGTGAAGCGTGAGCACGAGCTGCACGGCAAGTCGCTTCTTCCGGGGCAACGCATCTTCATTATGCTCAATGCGGCGAATCGCGATGCCCGTGCCTATACGCAACCCGACCGACTTGATTTAACGCGTGACGGCGTGCCCCATCTGACTTTTGGCTTCGGTCAACACATTTGTCTGGGATTTCCTCTGGCCCGTACTGAAGGAGAGGTGGCTTTTCCAATGGTGCTGTCGCGGTACCGCGAGATTGAGCCGCTTGGCGATCCTCCGCGGTGGATTAACTCGCTGGTTTTTCGAGGCATGCACAGTTTACCGGTACGTGTCAGGCGCAGTTAGGGTCGTCCGGCTGCACTTGCCCGAGGACACGATTTGGCAGTTAACATATCGGCGCTCAAACACAAACCAACTAAAGGAGACTGGTGACATGACGCAGTTCATCAAACGCATGACCTGGCTTGCCGTGGCAATGACCACCGCTTTTGGGGTGCAGGCCCAAACCCGGGTTACGTACAAATCGGCAAAGGCGGGCTCGTCTTATTACCAAATGGGTGTAGAAATCGCCGAGGCCATGAAGACGGGCACAGCGGGCAACATTTCAGTTACGGTAGAGGAAAGCCAAGGCTCAACGCAAAACGTGATGGAGACGCGCGTGCGCGGGGGTGATTACGTGTTTACCACGCCTCCAGCGCTGATTGCCATGGCGCAAGAGGGCAAAGGCCCATTCAAAGACAAGGCCGACCCCAAGTTCGCCGAGATTCGTGCGTTGTTTCCTATACCGGCTCTGACCATGCATTTGGTGGCGCGTGCCGACCGTGGCGTGGCGAACTGGGCCGATTTGGCGGGCAAGTCGGTGTTGCTGGGCAAAGGCTCGTTTGGCGCACGTGAGGGGGCTAAGTACCTGGAGCTGTTTGGCGTAAAAGACCAGACCAAACTGGTGGATGTGGAGTTGTCAAACGCTGTTGCGGCGCTAAAAAACGGGCAGATTGACGCCTTTGTCACCGCTGGCTCATGGCCAGCCCCCAACGTGGTGGAGGCCGCGGCTTCTACCCCGGTGGTGGTGGTGGGCTTAACGGCTGAGCAAATTGCCGCCACCAAGCGCAACGCGCTGACGATACCAGCGGGTACGTACGCGGGGCAAACAGCGGCGGTGCAAACCACCACGCTGCCGGTGGTGGCGTATGCCACCACGGCCATGAGCAACGAGGTAGCCTACACGCTAACCAAGACGTTTTGGGCCCAGCGCCAGGCCATGAGTGCGCAGGCGGCGTGGTGGCGCGGCGTAACCCCTGAGCTGCTGCAAAACATTGGCACGAAAATTCACCCCGGCGCCGTGCGTTTTTACAAAGAACAGGGCATGCCCCTACGGCCTGAGCAGATGTGACGGCGCCGGCGGCAAGGCCTAAAGCAAACCGCACACCCCAGTGGCCCACATGCTAGGTTTGCCCTGGGTGGCGTGGGGTGCCTTGGGCGTGGCCATGCACTTGGGGCTGGTGTGGTACGGGTTGGTGCCCAATTTGGTGGTGCGCCCGTTGCACATGGCTTACATCTTGCCCTGGATATACCTGGCCGCGGCGCGCTCACCGTGGCAGCGTCGCACGGGGGCGTTGCTGGCTTGCCTGGGCATGGCTGCCAGTCTGTGGGTGGCGTGGCACGCCAATGCGCTGGGCGACCAGTATGGCGCCCTTGAGGGCAGCCTGCAGTTGGCCGTGGCGGGGGTACTGTTGGTGGTGATTTTGGAGGGCGCGCGTCGCGTGATTGGCTGGCCGCTGCCGCTCATTGCATTGACTGCCTTGCTATACGGCATGTTGGGGCAGTACGTACCCGGTGAACTGGGCCATGCGGGTTTGCCGCTGGCGAGTTTCTTGGGCACGTTAACCATTGCCGAAGGTGGACTGTGGGGGAGTTTAACGGGCATCTCGGTTGGGGTGGTGGCGATTTTTGTGATTTTTGGCGCGTTTCTTAATGCGGGCGAGGCCGGTCAGGGGTTCATGAACGTGGCCTCGGCCGCGGCAGGTCGGCTGGTGGGGGGAGCGGCCAAGGTGTCGGTGGTTTCCTCGGCACTTTTTGGTTCCATTTCGGGTTCGGCCTCGGCCAATGTGGCCTCGACCGGTGCCATTACGCTGCCGGCCATGACGCGCCTGGGCTACCCCAAGCGGCTTGCCGCTGCGGTGGAGGCGGTGGCGTCGTCGGGGGGGCAAATCATGCCCCCGTTGATGGGGGCGGGCGCCTTTGTGATGGTTGAGCTTACGTCCACGCCCTACGTCACCATCATGGCAGCGGCGTTGTTGCCTGCGTTTTTGTACTTTTTTACGGTGTGGATGGGCATTAACGCGTGGAGCAAGCGCGAGTGCCTGGCGGCGTTGCCCAGCGAGGCGCAGCCCACGCGGCGCATGCTGGGTGTGACGGTGGGGTTTTTTGTGGTGCCATTTGCCACGCTGCTGTGGGGTATGTTTGGTCAACACTGGACGCCTGAGTACGCCGCGGCGTTTGCCACGCTGGCCGCGGCGGTGCTGCTGGGGTGGGACAACGAGGGGCGGGTAAGCCGCGCCAAACTCGGGCAACGCGTGGCCGCCGCTTTGCGCGGCTCGGGGCAGCAGGTGGCAACGATTGGCTGCATTATTTTGTGCGCCTCCATCGTGGTGGGGGTGCTGGCCATTACGGGTTTGGGCGTAAAAATCACGTCCATGATTTTGTCCGGGGCCAATGGGTCGCTGGCGTTGTCGCTGCTGCTCACAGCGGTGGCGTGCTTGGTGCTGGGCATGGAGGTGCCCACCACGGCGGCGTATGTCATTTGTGTTTCAGTGGCGGGGCCGGCGCTGATGCAGTTGGGGCTGCAGCCGCTGCAAGTGCATTTGTTTGTGTTTTGGTTTGCCCTGCTCTCTACCATTACGCCGCCGGTGTGTGGTGCGGTGTTTATTGCCGCGGGCATGGTGGGGGAGCATTGGCTGCGGGTGGCGTTGAGCGCCATGGCGCTGGGCATTGGCTTGTACGTCGTGCCCGTTGGCATGGTGGTGCATCCGGCACTCATTGATTGGTGGAGTCAGCCTGTGGCCGCGGCTGTCGCGCTGCTGCAAATGGCTACCGGGCTGGGCTTGTTGTCGTATGGGTTGCTTGCACCCATGACGGTGTGGCTGCGTGGGGCCGCGGCTTTGGGGGGGCTGGCGTTGGTGTTGGTTTAGACGGCTTTGTAGACCAGTTCTTTTGCGACGGTCTTAGGACTGAAAGATGACCGTAAGTGGCCTGGCAGGCCCTGAATATTTGAGGTGTTTTTTTGGTGGAGCATGGATCAAACGATAGGTAGCAATCGGGTCAGCCGCTTGTGTAATGCTGCAATGATGGTGCTTTCGGTGGCCATGGTGGCTGCTTGTGTTGCCTGGAACCTTGAGTTGCCATTACGCTTGGGCTATGCGGTGCTAAAGCAGCAGTACATGGCGTTTCAGTTGGGTTTAGCACTCACGCTGTTTTATTTGTCTCAGGTCATGGCCGGGCCCCGTGCCGCCTGGCAGCAGGGGGTGTATGGGCTGGCTGCGCTGGTGGTTTTTGGCACGTTGATGTACACGGCGTGGAGTTTCGCTTGGTTACTCAAAGAACAATCCTACCGACCGTGGCAGATCGCAGCGGTTGGCACTGTGGTCGTGGTAACGGTCATGCACGGCATCCAACGCCTTGCTGGCAACATGCTGAGCGCAATCGTGGCTGGGTTTTTTGCTTACGCGTTTGTTGCCGACCAAGTGCCAGGGCGACTCGTAGGCAATGCGGTGTCAATTAAAGAGTTGGTGCAGTACGTTGGCTTTGATCCCAGTGCCGTATTTGGTTCACCCTTGGCAGTCGGCACCGTGATTGTGGTGTTGTTTGTATTTTTCGGACAGTTGCTGTTCGCCGCGGGCGGTGGGGCGTTTTTGACTGATTTGGCGATGGCCGTGACAGGTAAATCGCGCGGTGGTAGCGCCAAGATTGCTGTGGTCGGCTCCGCACTGTTTGGCTCGATATCGGGTAGTGCAGTATCGAATGTGGTAACCACTGGCGTGATCACCATCCCGTTGATGCAGCGCGGAGGCTATTCGCGCCAGGATGCCGGTGCGGTGGAGGCGGTGGCCTCAACCGGCGGACAGCTAACGCCGCCCATCATGGGGGCAGCGGCATTTTTAATGGCCGAGTTTTTGGAGGTGCCCTACAGTGCCGTTGCCGCGGCAGCCCTGATACCCGCCGTGCTGTACTACGTAAGTGTGTTTGCCCAGGTGGACCTGATTGCCGGGCGCGACAACATCGTACAGGCAGTTGATGCGCGACTCAGTTTGGGCGAGGTGTTGCAAAAAGGATGGCACTTTTTGTTTCCTATTGCCATGCTCTTGGCTTGTTTGTTCGTTTGGGACATGGACCCTGAAGATGCGGCAATCGTTGCGGCCATGCTGGTGTTGGTTCTTGGCTGGATGCGCGGATACGGGGATCAACGCTTAACTTGGTCGAGCCTGCTGGGCGTGGTGCGCGAAACTGCCCAGGCCATGGTGAGCTTGATACTGATCGTGGCGGCGGCAGGCTTTGTGATTGGGGTGCTGAACATTACGGGACTGGGTTTTGCGCTGACGCTGCTGCTG
>JALRBF010000281.1 GCA_023262365.1 Burkholderiaceae bacterium | reverse complement strand
TGTGACCCGTCCCAGCCGCTGCCTGTCTGATTTTGTCGGCCCGCAGGGCGTGCAGGACTACGCCGGCATGTTCGCCGTCACGGCGGGCATTGGCGCTGACAAGCGCGCCGAAGCCTTTGAGGCCGCGCACGACGACTACAGCGCCATCATGCTCAAAGCCCTGGCCGACCGCCTGGCCGAAGCCCTGGCCGAATGGCTGCACCACCGCGTGCGCACCGACTGGTGGGGCTACGCCGCCGGCGAGCAGCTAAGCCACGAGCAACTCATAGCCGAAGCCTACCAAGGCATACGCCCCGCGCCTGGCTACCCCGCCTGCCCCAGCCACCTGCCCAAGCGCGACATGTTTGCCCTGCTGGGTGCCGAGGACATTGGCATGGGCCTAACCGAGCACCTGGCCATGACCCCGGCGGCCAGCGTGAGCGGCTTTTACCTGGCGCATCCCGAGGCGCGCTACTTTAATGTGGGCAAAGTAGCAGACGACCAAATTGCCGACCTTGCCCAGCGCTGCGCCACGCCCGAGGCCGAACTGCGTAAATGGTTGGGACCTAATTTGGCGTAGTTCACCGTTGCCTCTGGCCCGGCGTGGATCCCTGGATTCAGGGCGGTCAGGAAATGCTGAGGCCTTGTTACACCCCCATAAGAATAAATAGATCGTACATATTGCATTGCCTCAGCCAGGTGCGCCCGAGCGCACGGTTTTGGTGCTTCGTGCGCTATCTCGCTCAAGAATATAACCAATGTGCGCCGAATTGGGGCGTTGGCGCCGCGTCGGTTGGGGTGGCACGGGTTGTGCAATGGGGCTTGGGTATTTGGTTTGAAAGGAACCCAGCCAATGAAACTTGTAACGGCAATTATTAAGCCCTTTAAGCTCGATGAGGTGCGCGAAGCCCTTGCCGGTGTGGGGGTGCAGGGCATCACGGTCACCGAGGTCAAGGGCTTTGGTCGGCAAAAGGGACACACCGAGTTGTATCGGGGTGCCGAGTACGTGGTGGATTTTTTACCCAAGGTCAAGATTGAAGCCGCCATACCCGATGAGCTCACCGAGCGCGTGGTGGAGGCCATTGAGCTGTCGGCCCGAACCGGCAAGATTGGCGACGGCAAGATTTTTGTGACCGCCGTGGAGCAGGTGCTGCGTATTCGTACCGGCGAATCGGGTGCGGCTGCGCTGTAGTGCCCGGGCCCTGTCTTTTGCAAAAAATCAAAGGAACGATTGCGATGAAAAGTATGACCAAACTCGCTGCCGTGGCGTTGACCACGTTGGCAGCTTCGGGCGCCGCCCTGGCTCAGGCCGCGCCGGTGGTAGATAAAGGCGACGTATCGTGGATGATGCTCTCCACGCTGCTGGTGGTGATGATGACAGTGCCAGGCTTGGCGCTGTTTTACGGCGGCTTGGTACGCAGCAAAAACATGCTGAGCATGCTGATGCAGGTGATGGTGGTGTTTTCGCTGATTGCCGTGCTGTGGGCGGTGTACGGTTACTCAATGGCGTTTGGTGCCGAGGGCTTGATTGTGGGTGACTTAAGCAAAATGTTTTTGCTTGGCATCACGCCCGATAGCTTGGCCGATACGTTCACCGAGAACGTCAAAATCCCTGAGTACATTTTTGTGGCGTTTCAAGCCACCTTTGCCGGCATTACCTGCGCGCTGATTTGTGGCTCGATTGCCGAGCGCATGAAGTTTGCCGCGGTGCTGCTGTTTTGTGTGTTGTGGTTTAGCTTTGCCTACTTGCCCGTGGCACACATGGTGTGGGGCGCAGGCGGCTACTTGCTAGACAAAGGTGCGCTGGACTTTGCCGGCGGCACCGTGGTGCACATCAACTCGGGTGTGGCGGGCTTGGTGGCGGCCTACGTGCTAGGCAAGCGCCTGGGCTACGGCCAAGAGGCCATTAAGCCGCATAACCTTACCTTTACCATGGTGGGCGCGGCGCTGCTGTGGGTGGGCTGGTTTGGCTTTAACGCCGGCTCCAACCTTGAGGCCACTTCGGGCGCGACGTTGGCATTTATCAACACCTTGCTTGCCCCAGCCGCTGCGGTATTGGCTTGGAGTTTGGGTGAGGCGCTAACGCGTGGCCATGCCTCGATGCTGGGTGCGGCCTCGGGTGCCGTGGCCGGTTTGGTGGGCATTACGCCGGCCTGTGGTTCGGTTGGGCCCATGGGCGCCATCGTCATCGGCTTGGCCGCGGGCTTTGTTTGCTTGTGGGGTGTCACCAGCCTTAAGAAAATGCTGGGTGCCGACGATTCGCTCGATGTGTTTGGTATCCACGGCATCGGCGGCATCGTGGGGGCGTTGCTCACCGGGGTGTTTTCGGCCCCCAGCTTGGGCGGCACCGGCGGCGATGACTTTGCCATCGGCGCACAGGTGCTGGTGCAGGCCGAGGGTGTCCTAATTACCATGGTGTGGTCGGCGGTGGTGGCCTACATTGCCCTTAAGGTGGTGGCCATGGTCATGGGCCTGCGCGTGGCCGAAGAAGCCGAGCGCGAGGGCCTGGACATTACCTCGCACGGCGAGAGCGCCTACAACGGCTAAGGCCGTGGGTTGGCTGGGCTTGGGGCGCCCCTTAGGTAAGATGCGCCCCATGCCCGACCCGATCGAACGTATTCAAGACCAATTGCGCGCAGCCGCGGCCGATGGCCGCGTTTTGCGCGTTCAGGGCCACGGCAGCAAAAACTTTTACGGCAACCCGCTGCGCGGCGAGCCGCTGCCCACCACCGAGTTGAGCGGGGTGTTGGCTTACGAACCTTCTGAACTGGTGATTACGGCGCGCGCCGGTACCCCGTTGGCCGAGCTGCAGGCCGTGTTGGCCGAGCAGGGGCAGTTTTTGCCTTTTGAGCCGCCGCTGTTTGGTGGCCAAGGCACCGTGGGTGGCATGGTGGCCGCGGGCTTGGCCGGGCCCTCGCGCGCCAGCGTGGGTGGGGTGCGCGATTTTGTGCTTGGCGCCGAAATCGTCAACGGCCGCGGTGAGCGCCTGCGCTACGGTGGCCAGGTCATGAAAAACGTGGCCGGCTACGACGTGAGCCGCCTGATGGCGGGCAGCTGGGGCACGCTGGGCCTGATCACCGAGGTCAGCCTGAAGGTCTTGCCCGTGGCCCCGGCCGAGGCCACCTTGATGATGGCGGGTCTGGCGCAAGGCCCAGCGCTGGATTTGCTGCACCGCTGGGGTGGCCAGCCCCTGCCCCTGAATGCCAGCGCCTGGGTGCACGACACCACGGCGCAGCCTGCGCAAGACATGCTGTTTGTGCGTTTGCGTGGCGCGGT
>JALRBF010000273.1 GCA_023262365.1 Burkholderiaceae bacterium | reverse complement strand
ACACCGTCCTTGAGGTTCTCAGCCATTTCGAGGATTTGCTTGTCGAACACGATTGCAGCTAAGCGCTTTGGTAGGCCAGAGGAGTTTGCTGATGCCTGCGCATTTTTGTGCAGTGCGCAAGCTGGCTTTATTTCTGGTCAGAATCTTCAATTAGATGGCGGGTCATACCCAGGATTGATATAGAACATGCCCTCCAACTTCAGAGACTTTATCCGCCCTTCTGATGATCCAAGAGTTCAGGGACTATCAGAGCTTGATGCATACACACACGCAGATCGAATTCTGAAACACCCAGTTGCTCATAAGTTATTCGACCACTGGCGAGATTTATATGAAAAAACCGACTTTGTAGGAATCACAACGGGAGGACAACTTCAACCTAATCTCTTCTCACTTCGTGAGGAAGGTGGGCCAACCCTCGCTGCTGTGGTTGCCGTAAATCGCCTGCTTGAGCATATTTCTGACGAACAGCGGTCCGTTGTCCAGCACGACCTCAACGCGCGGCAGTGGCGAGCTTGGATGAATCCCGAGGTTTACATGATGCGCTTTGGACTTCGACTGGATGAAGTAACCGCTGAGGTGAGAGATCTAGTTTTGGCAGTCTTGAAATCGAGTCTCAGCACAGAGGGTTATGACCGAGCTAGAGCCCTCATGAAAATAAACCATTTCTTGGGTGAACTTGTTGGTGCGCCCCGAGTACTTAATGAATTCAGCTACAACTTCAATCTTTTTGGTAGCCCGTCAGCAAGTGAGCCTTGGGGTTGGAATTTTTACGGGCATCATTTGTGTCTGAATTGCCGTTTCATAGGTACCCAAATGGTGATCACTCCGGTATTTATGGGCGCAGAACCGCACATGATTGATGTCGGGCCGTTAGCCGGGAGGCCCGTATTTGAGCAAGAGGAGCGATTGGCGCTTTCATTCATTCGAACCTTGCCGCCGAGCCTACAAAACAAAGCGTGGCTTTACCGAGAGAAACGTGATCCTTTAATGCCTTCAGATCGGGTCGCTTTCGGAGATGAGCTCATTCTTGCTGGCGCTTTTCAAGACAACCGCGTGATTCCGTATGAAGGGTTATGCGCTTCAGTCTTGAACAACGAACAGCGGCAGCGCCTTCTCCAATTGGTCAAAGTCTATTTGTCATATATGCCTGATGGCCCGAGAGAAGCTAAGTTGAAGGAATTCGTCTCGCACATCGAATCAACTTGGTTTTGCTGGATAGGTGGCATAGACGATGAAAGTCCCTTTTATTACCGGATACAAAGTCCAGTATTAATTATTGAATTCGACCATCACGCCGGCGTTTTCTTAGGTAATACGACACCTGAAAAGTTTCACGTCCATACCCTAGTCAGAACGCCTAATGGCAACGACTACGGGATGGAGCTGGTCCGCCAGCATTGCCAATGTTTGGGAAATCGTACTGTTCTTTAAGTTCAAGAGATCACCTGGTCGGCGTACTAAAAACCGACTTAAAGACCCACTTCACGACAAATCCAATGCCGTAGATGGTAGCCATCCCCAGAAGAGCCGAGGCTGCGGCTTGGCCGGGGTCGCCGTACTGAATCCCCTCGAGGGCGCGATAGGCCGCCACGGACGCAGCCAAGACGTGCACGAACACGCGTAGCCGGAAAATGATGTTAACCATGGCTGGGGGCAAATAAATGGCCGACATGTCTTAGGTGTCGGCATGATGCACGGAACCTTAAATGGGTCGTCATGGTGTGGGGCATGGCCAACGCTGCCCATGCTTGAGCACTTTAGCGGCGCAGGCAGCATCGTCGGTGGCTTGTGCCTTGGTAAAAACCTGTTCTGCCAGTCGCGCCAAATTGGCATTGCTCGGTTCTTGCGACAAGGCGAGGCGATAACTCTCTGCCGCAGCGTTCCAGTTGCCCTGGGCATGCTGACTGTTACCTAGGCCCGCCAAGCCAATCGCGTCTTCAGGAAAATTCTTGAGGTAGTTGCGCCACGCGTTGCCGGCTGCGGCGGCCGAGAGAAACGGCTCGGTCAAGGCCAATTGCTCGCGCCACGCCTTGGCTTGGGGCTTGGTGGGCGTGTCATCGGGGGCCAACGCCACCATGGCCCAGTAACCTTCTTCCATCCAAACATGCTCAAAAATCGGCATGGGCACGGCCACCCGTTGGCGCAAGCCACTGCGGCGGTATACCTCCTGCTTTTCCAAGTCGTAGCCCACCACCACCGAGTAGTGCCACAGCGGGTACCAACTGGTGCCAAAGTTCTCTAGAGCAATAACGGGCCGCCCTGCCGCCAATTCGCGCAGCAAGCCTTGCAGCGTGGGTTCGATAACGTGGGGCACCCGGCCAAAGGTGCGTGTGGCGGCCATCATCTCCAACTGCAAACTGCCTTGGCGTGCAGGCAGCAGCAACTTGGGTGAGACCTGCGCAAAACTGGCCTCAGCGCCGCCGTACTGCAGCACCATGCTCAGCGCCGCAGGGCCGCAGTACCAGTCGTCTTGGGGCACAAACGGCACGTCGGTGAGCTCAACGCGGGTGGGCAACTCGGCGGCGGCTCGTTGGGCAAACGGCGTGTCCTCACCCCAGTACTGCGGGGCGTAACTGCTGCAGCCACCCAGCACGGCCAGCGCAGCGAACACCAAATAGGCCAATTTCATAGGGCAAAAAAAACCCGCCGCACCAGCGGCGGGCTTAGGCGCGCCAGGTTTACTTGTAGGTCATGTACACGTACACACCTGCGCCAATCAGCACCAGCCAGGTGCCCGATGAAACCTTACCCGCAGCCGGGGCCGAGCCAACCTCGATGCGCAGGCGCTGCACCTCGTCAGCCGACAGGCTGGCCACGCGGGCCTGCGCGGCATCGGCTGGCACGCCATACTTCACCAGTTGCTGCACGGCGGCGGTGCGGGCGGCGTCGCTGGGTTGGCCAAGCAAATCGGCGGTGCGCAAGCCACCGGCCTGCGCCGTGGCGGCGGCCAGCGTCAGGGTCATGGCCGCGCCAAGGGTTTGAATTGCATGCATCAGGGAGCTCCTTTGTTAGGGTTGTGGTTGCTGCAAAGCATAGCACCAAACGCCCAGGGCGGGGGAGACGACACGGGTGACACCCCAGGGCCACCTGCCGGTTGAACAATACGCCCATGCAACCCATGATTGACCCCCATGCCGCCTAGCACCACGTGTGACGTGTTGGTGGTAGGTGGGGGCGGTGCCGGACTGGCCGCCGCCATCGAGGCGGCCGAGCGCGGCGCCGAGGTGGTGTTGTTAGAGAAAAACGCGGCCTTGGGTGGATCCACGGCGTGGTCGGTGGGCTCGGTTACCGCCAGCCAAACCCCCCACCAACGCCGCGCGGGCATCGAAGACAACCCGCTGCACCACTGGCAAGACATGCCGGGTTTTGCCGGGCCACTGGCCAGCCGGGATAACGACGACTTGCGCCGCGTGCTGTGCGAAGCCATGCCCGAGACCTTTGCTTGGTTGCTGGCCTCGGGTATTCGCTTCATGGGTCCTATGCCTGAACCGCCGCACCGCGTGGCGCGCATGCACAACGTGCTGCCCAATTCGCGGGCGTTCATCTACCACTTAAGCCGACGCGCCCAACGCGCGGGGGTGCGCGTGGTCACGCACGTTCATGTGCACGCGTTGGTCAGCGAGCGGGGCGAGGTGATAGGGGTAGACGCCCAGCACCTGGGCCAAACCCAGCGCTGGCTGGCCACGGGTGGGGTGGTGTTGGCCGCGGGCGACTTTACCAACGCCGCGGACTTGAAGGCCCGCTTCATGGGCGAGCAAGCCGCCGCCATTGAGGCGGTAAACCCAACCGCCACGGGCGATGGGCAGCGCATGGCCGAGGCGGTGGGGGCGCAAATTGTGAATGGTGACTTGGCGCTGGGCCCAGAGATCCGCTTCATGCCGCCCGCGCGTGGCCACTGGCTGCTGCGTTTGCCGCCGTGGCGCTGGCTGGCCAGTGCCATGGCATGGGCCATTGCCCACGTGCCGGCGGTGTTGTTGCGCCCGTTGATGATGAAGTTTTTAACGACGGCCTTGGCGCCGTCGCCCGAGTTGTTTGCGCAAGGCGCGCTGTTGGTGAACACCGCTGGCCAACGGGTAGACACCGACAGCGGCGACCCCGCCTGGCGTCTGCCGCAGCAACCGGGCAAGGTGGGTTACGTGCTTTTGGACCACGAACTGGCCAAGCGGTTCTCGGCCTGGCCGCATTTTGTTTCAACGGCGCCCGGCGTGGCCTACGCATACTTGGATGACTACCGACGTAACCGACCCGACGTATGCCACGTGGCCCCCAATTTGCAGGCGCTGGCGCGGGCCATTGGCGTACCGCCCGAGGCGTTACAGCAGGTCGTGGCCCACACCCACATGGCCGAGCGCACCCATCAGCCGATGGTGGCACTGGGGCCGGTGCGGGCGGTGTTTGTGCACAACGAAGGCGGCTTGCGGGTGGACGCGCAACACCGGGTGCTCAACACCGATGGGCAGGCCATTGCAGGCTTGTACGCCGCGGGCTCAACCGGGCAGGGTGGCTTGCTACTTAAAGGCCACGGACACCATTTGGCCTGGGCGTTTACCTCGGGGCGGCGTGCCGGTCAAATGGCCGCCGAGCGGGCTCGCTTAAGCACCTAGTCCAGCGCGGCGCGGCGTAGGGCGTGGGCGCACAGCGCCACGGCGGTGTCGGCCTCGGTTAAGGCTTTGCCCATGGGCACAAATCCGTGCACTTGCCGGTCAAAACACACGTACTGGCAAGGGGTGCCGGCGGCCGAGAGCGCATCGGCATAGGCGCGCCCTTCGTCGCACAGCGGGTCAAAGCCCGCGGTGAGCACCAACGCCGGGGGCAGGTTGGCATGGCTGGGGTGCAACAGCGGCGAGGCGCGCCAGTCGGCGGCGTCGGTCGCGTGCGGCAGGTAATGCCCCAAAAAATACGCGATTGAGTCGCGCGTAAGCAAATACCCTTGCGCAAAGCGCTGGTGCGATGCGGTGTTGCCGTGCATGTCGGTGGCGGGGTAAATCAGAAGCTGAAAACGCGGCGCTGGCAAATCTGCATCACGCCGGCTCAGGCACACCACGGCCGCCAAGTTACCCCCAGCACTGTCGCCGCCCACGGCGAGGTAAGCCGGGTCAACGTGCAACGCTTCGGCGTTGGCAAATACCCAGTCCACGGCGGCGTTGGCGTCGTCTACTGCAGCGGGAAACACGTGCTCCGGGGCCAGCCGGTAGTCCACGGCAATGACGGTGTAGCCCGACAACCGAGCGAGGTCACGGCACAGCACGTCGTGGGTTTCCAAGTCGCCAATTACCCAGCCGCCGCCATGAAAGTAAACCAGTGCAGGGCTGGGTGCGTCGCCCTCGGTGTTGCGGTACAGACGCAAAGCCAAGTTACCTGCGGGCCCAGGGCAGGTGAGGTCTTGCACCTCGTGCAGCGGCGCCGGAATGCGTTGGGTGGCAAAGCGTCGTTGCAGGTACGCGTGTCTGGCCTCGGCAGGGCGTAGGGTGTGGGTGGCGGGTATACCCAGTTCGGTTAGCTTGGCAATCAGGGCCGCGGCCTGCGGGTCAAGGTAAGGGGTGGGGAGGGCGCTATTCATGGCGGCATGTTGCCACAGTTGCCCTCTGGGCCGGCCTAGGCGCGCGCTGCGCCACTGGCGAGTTGTTCAAGCGCCCACGAGGCCGCCGCCAAGCCAAACGCGCCAGTGACCGCGGCACTGGAGCCGTAGCCGTGGCAGCCCAGGGCGGCGCCAGCGCCGGCGGTCTCGGGCGGGCTGGGCTGCACCGCTTCGGCGCTGTACACGCAGGGCAGGCCCAGCGATTTGGCGGGTTTGCCCGGCGCGGGCCCGGGCACTTGCCACGTTCGGCGGCAACGCGCGCGCAAATTGGCAAGCAGCGGGTCGTGTGTGGTGCGCGACAAATCGGCCAGCTGCACCGCGTGCGCGGCACGCTTGCCGCCGGCGGCGCCCACGCACAGCAGGGCGCGGCGCCCGGCCCGGGCCCAGCAGGCCATGGCCAGTTTGGCGGGGACTTGGTCGCACGCGTCGATGACCACGGTGCGCTCGCTCAACCACTGCAAGGCCAAACTGGGCCAATTGTCGGCGTCCACCCAGGCGTCTACCGGGTCAACGCGGGTGTTGGGGGCAAAGCTGTGCACGCGCTGCGCCATGGCCTGCACTTTGGCCATGCCCAAGGTGGCGTCGGTGGCGTGCAACTGGCGGTTGATGTTGGATTCGGCCACGTGGTCGGCGTCAATTAGGGTCAGGTGCGCCACGCCGCTGCGTGCCAAGGCCTCGACGACCCAGGTGCCCACACCGCCCACGCCCACCACTGCCACGTGCCCCTGGGCAATGGCTTGCGCACCCGCGACACCGTAAAGCCTGGCCACGCCGCCAAAGCGGCGCGCGGTCTCGGGCTCGGTCTCAGTCATCGCGCAGCAGCAGCGCCATTTGAAAACGCAGCCCTGCCACCCCGCCCAGCACAATGGCCAGCACCGCCAACATGGACGAGACGCTCAGCGTGGACAAGCCCGACAGCCCCTGGCCCACGGTACAACCCAACGCCACCACGCCCCCCACGCCCATGAGCGCACCGCCCACCAAGTGCAAGCCCGTGTCGCGCGCGCCGTGAAAGCCCTCCCACCGAAAGCGTCCAGCCGCAACGGCCGAGGCGGCTGAGCCCAGCACCATGCCCAGCACCGAGACGATGCCAATGTTGAGCACGTTGGAGGCGTCGCTGTAGAGCATGAGCCAATGCAGCGTGTACGCCATGGGCGCCGTAAACGAAAACGACTCGGGCCGCCCACCCACCGAGGCCACATAAAACGGCTCCAGCGTCTCGGGATGCTCGGGAACAAAACCCATGGCGCCCGTGACCCACCACATGGCCACCACCAGCAGCCCAATCACCACGCCGGCAACCGCCGGGTGCGGTGAGGCACGAAAACCCGCGTCGCGCACCACCCACACCACCAGGGCCAGCGCCACCAGCAGCGACAGCAGCAACCCCGCCGTAGGCGAGGCTCCAAGCCCCAAGGCGGCCGCGGCATCCGCCAAGCGGGCCGAGGGCAGGGTAAAAGCCCCAAGGTCCAGCGTTTGACTGCGCCACACCCCGGTGATGCCGCGCAGCGTGGCGTAAGCGGCCACGCCCATGACGCCAAACACCACCACCGACTTCAAACTGCCTTCGCCAATGCGCACCAGCGTTTTGCTGCCGCAACCCGAGGCCAGCACCATGCCAAAACCAAACATGGCCCCACCCACCAGCAGCGACAACCACGGCACCCGCCCAGCGGCGTACAGCGTATCGTCGGCGCGCAGCAAGCCAAGCCACACCAAGGCATGAAACCCCACCATGGCCACCGCCACGGCCAACACCCACGAGCGCATGCGCGCCCAGTCGCCCATGTTGACCACGTCACTGATGGCACCCATGGTGCAAAAGTGGGTGCGCTGCGCGGTGAATCCAAACAGCGCCGATAGCGCAAACACGCTGATCAAAACCCAAAGTGTGAGGGAGGGAAGGTCGATTTCTTGCATGGGCGCGGATTGTATTCGTTGCGCCGCGCCACGGCCGCGCTCAGCGCATGTCCGTTAGGCGCTTGCGCAGGCGCTCGGCCTCTTCTTCTGAAATATTGAGTTCAAGCCGCAACACCTCAAGCATGCGTGCCTCGTCCTGGGTCACCACGCCGTCGGCCATGGCCGAGCGCATTTCGTCTTCGAACACGGTTTTGCGCCGCGCCACCTGAACCGAAAACGACGAGGCCAAAATGCCCGTGAGCATGGCCACCACGCACACCCCCATGATGGCGACTCCCGCCCCGATGATCTTGCCAATAAACGTAACCGGCGAGACATCCCCGTAGCCCACGGTCGTCAGCGTAATGATGGCCCACCACATGGCGTCTGGAATCGAGGCAAACTTATCGGGCTGGGCGTCGTTTTCGGCCACATAAATGCCGGTGCTGGCCAGCACCACGGCCACCAGCAAAATGTAAAACGCGGCAAAAAACGCGCCACGCTCGCTTTTGGCGGCGCGGGCAAAGTCCTCAAGCGCGTACGAGTAGTGCGCGAATTTAAAAATCCTTAGCAAGCGCACCGCGCGCACGCTGCGCAGATCAATAAAGGGGTAAAACAGCGAAATCAAGCTCGGCAAGATGGCCAACAAATCCACCACGCCATTAAAGCCCAACGCGTAGCGCAGTCGGCGGCGCAGGGCCGTGGGCCCACCGTCTTCGTCACTGGCGGCCGACCAAAGCCGCAGCCCGTACTCCAGCGAAAAAATCAGCAACGAAAAATACTCAAAGCCATCAAACAACGTACGGTGCGCCTGGTACATCGGCTCGACCGACTCCAAAATCACCGCCACCACGTTGAGCACCACCATCACCATGATGAACCAGTCACACAGGGCGCTGGTTTTGTCGCCTTCTTTGGCACGGGACAAAATTTGATGCACGCGGCGTTGCGTCAGCATGGCGTCTCCTCAGGGTAGCAAGGGGGTACCCCCCAATCTTTTGGCACAGTCAGTGTAGGGCCAGACGTGCCCAGCGGGTGCCCCAAACGTTGCACAATGACGCCATGAAACGCAAGGCTTGGCTGCTTGGGGCGCTGTGGGTCACGCCCTTGGCTTTGGCGGTGTGCTTGGGGGTTGCGGTGTTGACCGCCGCGTGGCTTAGCCGTGCGCCGCTGCACGGCACCCAGCCACTGCCGGGGGCACAGGCCCCGGTTGCGGTGGTTTTTGACGCGGCGGACGTGCCGCACATTCAAGCCACCACCGAGGACGACGCCTGGCGCGCCATGGGCTGGCTGCACGCGGCGGAGCGGCCGTGGCAAATGGCCTTTCAGCGCCGCGTGGTACGCGGCGAGTTGTCCGCGTTGTTGGGCCCGGCCACGTTGGACGCGGACAAACTGCTGCGAACCCTGGGTATTGCTCAGGCCGCCAAGCGCCAGTTGACCAAGCTCAAGCCCGCCAGCCAAGCGGCGCTAAAGGCCTATGCGCAAGGGGTAAACGCTTATTTTGCCGGTCCCCCAAGCCGGCTTGGCCCCGAGTTTTGGATACTGGGCGAGCGCCCCCAAGCCCTGGCCGCACGGGGTGAATTTTGGCAACCCAGCGACAGCGTGGGTTGGGCACTGATGATGGCGCTGGACCTGGGCGGCAACTGGAGCCATGAGGTGGCGCGGATGACCGCGGCGGCGACGCTGAGCACGCGTGAAATTTGGCAGTTGATGCCGCCGTACCCCGGTGAGGCGCCGGCCAGCGGCGCCGATTTTGCGCAGTGGTACGACGGCCTGGGGGTCTTTGACCGACGCGCCACCATGGCCAAACCCCAACCCGAACCCGACGCGGGATGGCGTGCCGCGGTGGCGCAGGCCGCCACACAGTGGGTGCAGTCGTTGGGCCAACAAAGCGGGCTGGGCTCGAACAACTGGGCGCTGGCGGGTAGCCGCACCGAGAGCGGGCGCCCCCTGTTGGCCAACGACCCGCACCTTACTTTGGGCGCGCCAGCCGTGTGGTACGTGGCGCACGTACAGGGCGGGGCGGTGAACGCCGTGGGCGCAACCCTACCGGGCCTACCTTTTGTGGTGCTGGGGCGCACCGCCACGGCCGCGTGGGGCTTTACCAACACCAACCCCGACGTGCAAGACCTTTACCTGGAGCAGCTCAACCCGTT
>JALRBF010000214.1 GCA_023262365.1 Burkholderiaceae bacterium | reverse complement strand
CCATGTTGGCCTGCGCGCCCGCGTGCGGCTGCACGTTGGCGTGGTCGGCGCCGTAGAGCGCCTTGGCGCGCTCGATCGCCAGCGTCTCGATCTCGTCGACGACGTCGCAGCCGCCGTAGTAGCGCTTGCCGGGGTAGCCCTCGGCGTATTTGTTGGTCAGCTGGCTGCCCTGGGCGGCCAGCACCGCAGGCGAGGTGTAGTTTTCGCTGGCAATGAGCTCGATGTGGTCTTCTTGGCGTTGGTGCTCGGCCTCAATGGCGGCAAAAACGGCGGGGTCGGCTTGGGCGAGCGGGGGGCTTTGGCTAAACATGCGTGGCTACCAGCGAAACAGTGTTGTGTATTTTAGCCCCCACGTGCGCAGCGGCCCCAGGGGTGCTTAGCCACGCCCAGCCACGCGAATGAGGCGCTGGTGCAGGGCCACGATGCGCTCGGTGGTGGCCGCCGGGTCGTCGCGCATGCGCGACGTGTAGCGCATGAGGCCGACTTCAAGGTTGGGGTCAATGGCCCACTCGTCACGCAGCAGCAACGCCCCAACCCTAAAGTTGGCCACCGCGTCAAAGCGTGCGTTGTTGCCGCCGTAGGGCAGCCACTGCACGTCCCCGCCCAGCGGCGGGGTGAGCATCACGCCCACGGCGCCGCTGCCGTTGTCGGCCAGCGGGTTAAAGCGCGACTGCACGGCCGCCGTGGCCAGCAGCACCAGGGGGTCGATTTGCCACTGCTCGCCCAAGGCGTAGGCTTCGGCCACTAGGGCGCGCATGGGTTGGCGCGCCACGCGGTAGCGCCGCCCAAGCCAGCGCGTCACGCGCGATTGCTCAGGCGAAAAATCATCGGCCGTGTCCACCGTGCGCGAGACATCCACCAATTGCAGCAGGCGGTACTCCAGCAACGACTGCAGCCGCGGTTGCAGCGCAATCACCACCAGCACCAGCAGCATGCCCCCGCCCACCAGGGCCAGGCCGTCCACCGCGCGGTGGCGCCAGTTCATGCCGCCACCAGCGAGGGGCAGGGCTCGCGCTGCCAGCCCTGCGGGGTAAGACTGAGCACGTGCCCGCGCGGCGGCGTGGCGTGTGCGTCCCAGTCGGTAAGCACCACGCGGGTGCAGCCACTGGGCAGCGGCCCGTGGCTGGGGCGATGGGTATGCCCGTGCACCACCAAGGTGGCGCGGGCGGCGCTGGCGGCTTGGTCAACCGCGGCCACGTCAACGTCCGCTGGCATGGCACGGGCCGATTGATGCGCCTGGCTGGCCTGGCGCATGGCCCGGCCCTGCTGCAAGCGCGTGGTCAAGGGCTGCTGCAAAAACCGTTGCTGCCAGGCGGGGCTGCGCACCTCGGTTTTGAAGCGTTGGTAGTCGATGTCGGTGGTGCACCAGCTGTCGCCGTGCGAGAGCAGTATGCGTTGTTGCCCCCAACACAGCACGCTGGGGTCGGGTAGGGCGTGCATACCGGCGTGGGCCATGAGCTGGCTTTGCGCCAAAAAGTCGCGGTTGCCCACCATGAAGTACACCGGGCACCGCGCCGCCCACTGCGCCAGGTGCTGCACCTGTTGCTGCCAAAAGTCGGTGGCTGCGCGGTCTGGCGCGCTTAAGGTTTGGGCGGGCTGCAGCGAGTCGTCGCCCACCCACAGCTCAAAAAAATCGCCCAGCACAAACAGCGCGTCAAATGTGCTGGCCTGCAGCGCCTGCACCCACGCACGTGCGGTGTGCGGCTGCGAGACGTCAAGGTGCAGATCGGAGATGAACGCCACACGCCGCCAGTGGGGCTGGGCGTGTAGCGTGTGCATGGACGCTGCGCCTAGCGCTGGACGGCACGCTCAATGACGACAGGCTCAAGCGGCACGTCGTCGTGAAAGCCCTTGCGCCCCGTGGCCACGCCGCGAATGGCGTCTACCACCTCGGTGCCTTCAATGACCTTGCCAAACACCGCGTAGCCCCAACCCGAGGGGGTTTCGGCGGTGTGGTTAAGAAAGTCGTTGTCCGCCACGTTAATAAAAAACTGCGCAGTGGCCGAGTGGGGGTCTTGGGTGCGGGCCATGGCCAACGTGTAGCGCTGGTTGGTTAGGCCGTTTTTGGCCTCGTTGGCAATCGGCGCCTGCGTGGGCTTTTGGTTCATGTCAACGTCAAAGCCGCCACCTTGCACCATAAAGCCGTTGATGATGCGGTGAAAGATGGTGCCGTTGTAGTGGCCGCTGCTCACGTAAGACAAAAAGTTGGCGGTGCTTTGCGGGGCTTGCTCGGCGTTGAGCTCGATCACGATGGTGCCGTGGCCGGTGAGATGCAGTTCAACAACAGGGTGCGACATGGGCGGGGTTCCTTTGGGCTGGGGTACTAGGGCGTAGCCCGAGCGGGTGCGGCTGCCGCCGCCGGTGGGGCTGGCAGCAGGTTGAGGTTTTTTTTTGCCAACGCAAACTGTGGGTTGGCGCGCAGCGCTTGCTCAAAAGCCTGGCGTGCCTCGTTGGGCTTGCCCATGGCGGCCAGTACCAAGCCCAGGTTGTTGTGTGCCTCGGGCAATTCGGGGTGGCGCTTGACCATGTCTTGAAACGTGGCCAACGCCTTGTTGTATTGCTGCGATTGGGCTTGCGCCACGCCCAGCAACAATTGCCAGCGCACGTCGTTGGGCGTTTGCGCCAGTGCGGCTTGTGCGGTTTCGAGCAGGTTGGCCCATTTGCCTTGCTGGGCCATGGCTTGGCCTTGCTCAATGCCAATGGGGGCGGCGTGGGCGAAGTTGGCAACCAAACTGGCGCAGCCAAGCAACGCAATGGCGAGTGCTTTGGTGGTCTTCATGTAGGCCATTGTAACCAGCCACCCACGCCGTGCCACGGGCATAGAATGCGGGGTTTTGGCTTTGGCAGGCTTGCCCCGTGGGCCCTTTTTTGCGCATGTCCCTCACGCTTTACAACACGCTCACCAAACAACTCGAGCCCTTTGTGCCGCTGCAAGCGGGGCAGGTGCGCATGTACGTGTGCGGCATGACGGTGTACGACCTGTGCCACGTGGGGCACGCGCGCTCCATGGTGGCGTTTGACGTGGTGCAACGCTGGCTTAAGGCACTGGGTTACCAGGTCACTTACGTGCGCAATATTACTGACATCGACGACAAAATCATTCAACGCGCGGTGGCCAATGGTGAGCCTATTGGCGCGCTGACGGCGCGCATGATTGAAGCCATGAACGCCGACGCGCAAGCCCTGGGCGTGCAAGCCCCTACCCATGAGCCGCGCGCCACCGAGCACATTGCCGGCATGGTGCGACTGGTGCAAACGCTGCAATCGCGCGAGCTGGCCTACCCCGGTGGCAGCGGCGACATGCTGTACGCCGTGCGCCAGTTTGCCAACTACGGCGCGTTGAGCGGCAAAAGCCTAGACGAGTTGCGCGCCGGCGAGCGCGTGGCAGTAGACCAAGGCAAACGCGACCCGCTTGACTTTGTGCTGTGGAAGGCGGCCAAACCCGACGAACCCGACGACGCCAAGTGGGACAGCCCTTTCGGCCCAGGGCGCCCGGGTTGGCACCTGGAGTGCTCGGCCATGAGCTGCGCGCTGCTGGGCGAGTCGTTTGACATTCACGGCGGCGGCGCTGACTTACAGTTTCCGCACCACGAAAACGAAATCGCGCAAAGCGAAGGCGCCAGTGGCCAAACGCTGGCGCGCTATTGGATGCACAACGGCTTTGTGCGCATCAACGACGAAAAAATGTCGAAAAGCCTGGGCAACTTTTTTACCATTCGCGATGTGCTGCAAACCGTAGATGCCGAGACGCTGCGCTTTTTTATTGTGCGCGCGCACTACCGCAGCGCGCTCAATTAC
>JALRBF010000206.1 GCA_023262365.1 Burkholderiaceae bacterium | reverse complement strand
ATGATCCAGGGCACCGCTGCGAAGGTCTCGGTGTTGTTGATGGTGGTGGGCTTGCCGTACAGGCCAAAGCTGGCCGGAAACGGTGGCTTGAAACGGGGCTGGCCTTTTTTGCCTTCCAGCGATTCGAGCAGCGCGGTTTCTTCGCCGCAGATGTAAGCGCCAAAACCGTGCGAGGCGTGCAACTGGAAGCTGAAGGTGCTGCCCAGAATGTTGTTGCCCAGATAGCCTGCTGCGCGGGCTTCTTCGAGGGCTGCTTCAAAGCGCTCGTAGGTGTGGAAGATTTCGCCGTGGATGTAGTTGTAACCCACGCTGATGCCCATGGCATAAGCCGCGATGATCATGCCTTCGATCACCGTGTGGGGGTTGTACTCCATGATGTCGCGGTCTTTGCAGGTGCCAGGTTCGCCTTCGTCCGAATTGCACACCAGATACTTTTGGCCGGGAAACTGGCGCGGCATGAAGCTCCACTTGAGCCCGGTGGGAAAACCTGCCCCGCCCCGCCCACGCAGCGAAGACGCCTTGACAGCGGCGATGACCTCATCCGGCGTCATGCCCGCGCCGCCGTCGGCGCCCAGTACCTTGCGCAGCGCCTGATAGCCACCACGCGCCTCATAGTCGCTCAAGCGCCAATCGTTGCCCTTGAGCCCGGCGTAAATTTGCGGCTGCAGGTGCCGGTCATGAAAGCAGCTGAGGCTGCCGTCGGTTTGAAAGTCTTTGAGTACAGCGCTCAGTGTCATGCGGCGTCTCCCACCGGGGCCAGCGCCTGGGCACGCAGCGCTTCGAGCAACGCGTCAAGGCGCTCAGGCGTCATGTGGCTGCACATGTGGCGGTCGTTCACCAGCATCACCGGCGCGTCGGCGCACGCGCCCAGGCACTCGCTGGGCTGCACGGTAAATAAGCCGTCGGCCGTGGTTTGGCCAGGCGATACCTGCAGCTGTTGGCACACGTGTTGCAAGGCGTCTTCGCCCCGGCGTAACTGGCACGGCAAGTTGGTGCACACGTTGAGCTTGAATTGCCCCACCGGCTGTTGGTTGTACATGTTGTAAAACGTCACCACCTCGTGCACCGCCATCACCGGCATGCCCAAGTGGTTGGCCACGTCCACCTCGGCCTCGGGCGAGACCCAGCCTTGTTCGTGTTGCACGATGGCCAAACACGCCATCACCGCCGACTCGCGGCGCTCGGTCGGGTACTTCGCCAGTTCGCGATCAAATCGGGCGCGCATGGCAGCGTCGATCATCGGTCAATCTCTCCAAAAACGATGTCCATGGTGCCAATAATGGCCACGGCGTCGGCCAGCATGTGGCCACGGGTGAGCTCGTCAAGCCCCGCCAAGTGGGCAAAGCCCGGGGCACGTATTTTGAGTCGGTAAGGCTTGTTGGCGCCGTCGCTCACCATGTAAATACCAAACTCGCCTTTGGGGTGTTCCACCGCCGCGTAGGCCTCGCCTTCGGGCACGGCAAAGCCTTCGGTGAACAGCTTAAAGTGGTGAATCAACGACTCCATGTTGGCCTTCATGGCCTCGCGCGCGGGCGGCGCGATTTTGTGGTTATCGGTAATAACCGGGCCGGGGTGGGCGCGCAACCACCGAATGCACTGCTGCACGATGCGGTTGGACTGGCGCATTTCTTCGACCCGCACCAAGTAGCGGTCGTAGCAATCGCCTTCGGTGCCTACGGCCACGTCAAAATCCATATCGGCGTAGACGTCGTACGGTTGGGTTTTGCGCAAATCCCAAGCCAAGCCGCTGCCACGCAGCATGGGGCCGGTAAAGCCCATGTTCAGCGCACGCTCGGGGCTTACCACGCCAATGCCTACGGTGCGTTGCTTCCAAATGCGGTTGTCGGTCAGCAGGGTTTCGTACTCGTCGATGTAGGCGGGAAAACGCTGGCAAAAGTCGTCTAAGTAGTCAAGCAAACTGCCTTGGCGGTTGGCGTTGAGCCCGGCAATGGCCCGGGCATTGCGAATTTTGTTGGCTTGGTACTGGGGCATGCGCTCGGGCAGGTCACGGTACACGCCCCCGGGGCGAAAATACGCCGCGTGCATGCGCGCGCCAGAGACGGCTTCGTACGCGTCAAACAACGCCTCGCGCTCGCGAAAGCAGTAAATGAGCACCGTGGAGGCGCCGCAATCGTGGGCGTGCGCCCCCAGCCACAACAAATGGTTGAGGATGCGCGTGATCTCGGCAAACATCACCCGTATGTATTGCGCCCGCTGCGGCACTTGCAGGCCAAGCATTTTTTCAATGGCCAAGCAGTAGGCGTGCTCGTTGCACATCATGGAGACGTAATCCAGCCGGTCCATGTATGGCAACGATTGGATGTATGTTTTTTGCTCCGCCAGCTTTTCGGTGGCGCGGTGCAGCAGCCCAATGTGCGGGTCGGCGCGCTGCACCACCTCACCGTCAAGCTCAAGCACCAAGCGCAACACGCCGTGCGCCGCCGGGTGCTGCGGGCCAAAGTTAAGGGTG
>JALRBF010000196.1 GCA_023262365.1 Burkholderiaceae bacterium | reverse complement strand
ACCCCGGTGTGGCGCGCAAACGAAAAGGTCTTCTCTACCACCACGTCGGCGCGGGCCATGGCGTCGTCAAAATCGTCGGTCTTGAGCGAGCGGGTAAAGCAAATGTTGTCGCCCAGCTCGGGGTGAATCACCATGTCACCGCGCAGCGCGGCGTGCATGTCGGTGACGGCCGGCAACACCTCCCACTGCACCTGCACGTGCTCCAGGGCGTCTTCGGCCTGGCGGCGGGTTTGCGCCACAATTGCGGCCACCGCTTCACCTTGCCAGCACACCCGGTCAATCGCCACGGCGTGTTGCGGGGCCGATTTGATGCCCTTGAGGTGGCCCAACACCCCCACCCACGGTGTGCAGTAGGCCTCAATGGCCTTGCCGTCAAAGGCAGCAATCACGCCTGGTTGGCGCCGCGCGGCGTGCAAATCCAGCGACACCACTTTGGCGTGGGCGTGTGGGCTGCGCACAAACACCACGTGCGCCAGGCGCGGCAGGCGCATGTCGTCAAGATAGGTGCCGCGCCCTTGCAGCAAGCGCTTGGCCCCGGCGCGCGGCGTGCTCGCGCCGATGTAGCCGGTTTGAACTTCGGTGCGCGATTCGGTGCTGGGAAATTCAAGTCGTGCGTTCATGCTTGGGCCTCCTGTGGCGAGGCAAACCTGCCTTGCAGCACCGCCTCAATGGCATCCACGATTGCCTGATAACCGGTGCAACGGCAGTAGTTGCCCGAGATGTGCTCGCGTATTTCCTCGCGCGTGGCCCTGGGACGCTCACGCACCAATTCCAGCGCCGACAGCAGCATGCCCGACGAGCAAAAGCCACACTGCAGCGCGTTGTGCTGCAAAAATGCCGCCTGCAGTTGCGCCAACACCCCTTGCTCGGATAAACCCTCAATCGTGTCCACCCGCTTACCGTGCGCCTGCACCGCCAGCGTTAGGCAGCCGCGCACCACCTCGTTGTCGACCATGACCTGGCAGGCACCACATACCCCGTGCTCGCAGCCCAGGTGCGAGCCGGTTAGATCCAGCGACTCGCGCAAAAAATCCGTCAAGTGCATGCGCACGGGCACCTCGCGTTGCACCGCTTCGCCGTTAACCACGGTCTCGATGACTTGCGTGACTTCTTTCATAACGTCTCCATCACTTGCTGCAGCGCGCGCCCCAGCAGCACCCGTGTGAGGTGCCGCTTGGTTGCTGCGCTGGCGTGGGTGTCACCCTGCGCCTCCACCTGCTCGTTAATAGCCGCTTGGGCAAGGCGCACCACCTCGGCGGTGAGCGCCTTTCCCTCTAGGCACCGCATCACCGGCTCAAGCAGAGCTGGCTTGCTGCCCAGCGCCAGCGGCACCACACGTACTCGGTTGGCTTGGCCTTGCGATACATGCATCGACAGCGCCAGCCCGGCCATGGCGTAGTCGCCGTGGCGCCGTGCCAATTCGGTAAACACCGCCCGCTGCGTGGGTTGCACCTTGTCAAACTCCACGGCGACCAGCAGTTCATCGGCCTGCCGCGCGGTTTGGTACAAATCAACAAAAAAGTCTTGGGCCAACACCCGCCGCTCACTGCCAGCACGGGCCAACACCATGGTGGCGTTCAGCGCCAGGGCCACCGCTGGGTATTCCGCGGCCGGGTCGGCCAAGGCCAGGCTGCCGCCCATGGTGCCACGGTTACGAATTGCCGCGTGCGCCACGTAGGGCACCGCCTGCGCCAGCAGCGGCACGTGTTGGGCCACCAGTGGGTCGGCTTGCAGCGCGCGGTGTCGCGTCATTGCCCCCACGCGTATGGCCTGCCCCACGTCGCTGACGCCAGCCAAGCCCGGCACCTCGTTGATGTCAACCAGCCACTCGGGCGCGGCCAAGCGCAAGTTCATCATGGGCAGCAAGCTCTGCCCGCCGGCCAGCACCTGAGCGGCTGGCCCATGCGTGGCCAACAATTCCAGGGCATGGGCCAAGTCTTTGGCTTGGGTGTACTGAAATGCAGGGGCTTTCACAAACGTCTCTCCAAAGTACGAGCATGACTGGCTTGTCCCTAGGCGGCCACGCCCAAGTAAAAGCTCTTGACTAACTCATTTTCTTTCAAGGTCGATACATCGCCATGAAAAACAATTTCTCCATGCACGATGATGTGGCCGTAATCGGCGATACGCATGGCCTGGTTAAAGTTTTGCTCGGCCATGAGCACCGTCAGCCCGTAGGTCTCTTTGAGCTCTTTGAGCTTGGTGATGGTTTGCGAAACCAACAACGGCGACAGCCCCACCGACGGCTCGTCCACCAGCAGCAAGCGCGGCGCCGACATCAAGGCCCGGGCAATCGCCAGCATTTGCTGCTGCCCGCCCGACATAGAGCCCGCCAACTGACGCCGCCGCTCAGCCAGCAGCGGAAAGGCCTCGAATGCAAACTCAAGGTTTTGCTCGATTTGTGCGCGTGCGTCAGCACGAAAGGCGCCCAGCAACAGGTTCTCCTCCACCGTCAGCTTGGGGAACAAGCGCCGCCCCTCGGGCACCAAAGCCACGCCCAGGTTCACCACTTCTTCGGTCGAGAGCTTATGCAGCGCATGGCGCTGCCCGTCCATCTCCAGCACCACCTCGCCGTGGGTGGGACGCACCATGCCCATGATGCACTTCATCAGCGTGCTCTTGCCGTTGCCGTTGGTGCCCAGCAGCGCCACGGTTTGGCCCTCATCGATGCTCAGGCTCACGCCATGCAAGGCCTGCACCGCACCGTAGCTGGCGCTGACGTCTTCAATCGTTAATTTAATCGCCAAGGTATGCCCTCTGTACGTATTCATTGGCCACCACATCTTGCGGCGACCCTTCACAAATAATTTGCCCAGCGTCTAAGCAAACCACGCGTTGCGAAAACTTCATCACCGCGTGCATGATGTGCTCAATCATGATGATGGTGATGCCCTTGGCGTTGAGCTTGAACAAAATCTCAAGCACCTCATTCACCTCCGCCCCGGATAGCCCCGCCATGGCCTCGTCTGAGATCAGCAAATCAGGCCCAGCAGCCATGGCGCGGGCCAACTCCATCTTGCGCAACTCCACCTGAGATAACTGGCTTGACAGCACCTCGGCGCGGTCGCTCAATCCCATGTCTCCCAACAAGGCATCGGCCTCAGCGTTGGCTTTGTTTCCAAATACGCTGCGTACGTAAGCCAAGGGCACCAGCAGGTTTTCGCGCACCGTCATGCTGGCAAACGGGCGCGGAATTTGAAAACTACGCGCGATGCCGCGCAGCGTTCGGGCATTGGGGGCGAGTCGGGCCATGTTTTGGCCTTTAAAGTACACGTCACCGGTGTCGTTAAACAGCGCTCCTGAAATACAGTTAATCAACGTGGTCTTGCCCGAGCCGTTAGGCCCAATCAGGCCCAGGCGCTCCCCCTTGGCCACCGACAACGTGACATCAGACAGCGCCGTGAAGCCGCCAAAGTGTTTGGATAGGCTTTTTACTTCGAGGATGTTTTCCATTTGCGAATCAGTCCAATGATGCCGTCTGGCGCGGCAACCACAAACACAACCAGCAGCACACCGACCACCAACACATTCAGCTCGCTGGAGACCGTTACCGTCACCGCCTCCTGAAGGGTGCCCAAAACCAGCGCGCCAATCAGAGGACCGCTCCAGTGCGACAGCCCACCGATGATCGGCATGGCCAATGCCGAGACTGCATAGGTCAGGTTAAAGGTTGAGGCTGGTTCAATAAAACTCAAGTACATGGGCATCGTGGTGCCAGCCGCGCCCAACAGGCCTCCCGATGTCATACAGGCAATTAGCTTGATTTTTAGCGTCGGGACACCGGAGCATTCCGCAGCCTCTTCCGAGTCTTTGACCGCCTGCAGACCGCGTCCGATATGAGAGATTTGTATGTACCGAGCGATTGACACGGCAGCAATCGCCATCAGCACCATCACGGCAAATAACATCCGCGTGTACCCACTAGATAGCTCGTCAAAAGGAGCTATCACGGGCGGTCGGGTTAGCTGCAGACCCGTTGCTCCGCCGACGTATCGCCAGTTCATTGCAACCGCTTCAAGAATAAAAATTACAGCAATCGTTGAGATACTAAAAAAGATGCCTCTGAGTCTAAGTGTTAGTAGGCCAACGAAAAGGCCGAGCAGGCTGGCAGTGATCGAACCGCCAAGTATTTGAATAAGTAGGGGTGCGCCCGATAGATGTAAAACGAGGGCAGTGTACGCCCCAACCCCGACGAATGCAGGCACGCCAAAGTTGACGTAGCCAGCGTAACCTCCAAGGATGTTCCACGCGGACGCCAACACGATGCCTTGAAGAATAACAAATCCCGCAAAGAACGTGTAGTCATTGACGCCCGAGAGGCTCAGGCCGATTAGCAACAAAGCGAGGACCGCGCAAGATGACCAGTATTTCACGTTGATTACCTGCCGAATAGACCCTGAGGGCGGACCCCCAGCATGATTAGTAGGAGAGCGAAAGCAACTGCCTGCGACCATGACACACCGAAGAACATCATCACGATCGATTCCGTAATACCCAATAGCAAGCCCGCGACCAAGGTGCCACTCATACTTCCCAAGCCTGCCAGCACTACCACGCAAAACGTTCGACCAATGTAGATTCGATCGAGAGAAGGCTCCACCGGGTTGACGATGATGAGCATCGCCCCGGCCAGGGCATTGACCGATGTGGCGATACCAAAGGCCCACTGCTTGACTTTTACTGGATTGGCCCCCATCAGCCGCAGAGCCAACTCATCCTGCCCCACCGCTTTGATGGCCCGCCCAGTAAATGTCTTGGAGAAGTAGATGCTGAGAGCTGCCGTCATCACCAGTGCAACGCCAAACGCAGCCAATAAGCGGTACGGTAGGCGGAGGTTACCAAGCTCAAGGCTGCCGCCCACGTAGTCAGCCTCAGCAGAGTATTGGTCAACACCGAAGAAGATCATGAGTACGATTTCAATGATGAACGCGGTGCCAAAGAAAAACGCCAGTCCACTGACCCCAGCCAAGCTGCCGCGTTTTTCGAATGTTTCGTAATAAAAGCGATACAACAACACGCCGAAAACAAAAAATACCGGCATTAGCACGACACCAGCCAAGATCGGATCAAAGCCGTACGTGCCAAGCATGTAGGCGCCGTATGAGCCTACGATCAAAATTGCTGGGTGCGCCACGTGGGGCACGTCCAGCAGGCCAAACGCCACGGACAGTCCCAAACTTACGGCGGCATAGAAACAGCCCAGCAAGATACCGAAGACGACAGCCTCGAAGAGCAGTTCAATCGAAAAAAACATGTTCGTGTCTGTTGGGTAGAAAAAAACGGTGACCAGTCGTTTGTGACTGGTCACCGGTTTTTGTTACTACTTGGCTGTTTTGGCCTTAGCGTATGGAGTGACTACAGAGCCAGTTTTGTCACGCGCCGGGTCCAAAATCACTTGCTTTTTGCCCGTGCGGAACTGCTCGAGGTCTTTGTCCGCCACATCACGGAATTGCATGGTGACAAGCCGTTCGTTGGCTCGCTCGCCGTTGCTGTCATACTTGATTGGCCCGACGATGGTGTCCATCGTGTTGGACCGCAAGTAGGCCGCGATCTTTTTGTCCTCAATGCTCTTCGTTGCAGTGATGGCCTGCTCTAGCATCTGTCCAATGGCGTAGTTAAACGGTGGTAGGTAGTAGCCCAAGGGGTCAAGCTTCTCCTCGATCGCACGTGGCGTGTAGCGCTTCAAGAAGGCCTCTGTACCAGCCATGTCCATACCGGGGACGTAGGTGTGGTAGTTGATGATCCCGTTGAGTTTGCTGCCCAAGTTCACCGCGATGGGCGTGAATTGCAAGCCCACCATGGCGCCACCAAAGGCTTGCACCTGAGAGCCGAGACCGATCTCATTCGCTGCGTTGACGATGCCCACCGAGTCGCCCGGGTACGAGGCCACAAACACAATCTCGGCCTGCGAGGCGCGCACGCCGCGAATGATGGAGGTAAAGTCCTTGGTCGTGGGCGGATAGTTTTCGTTGTACACCAACTTGAGGCCGCGCTGTTTGACGATTTCGCGGGCTCCGTCGGCGAGGTTCTGGGCAAACTCCTGGTCAGAAGCAAGAATTGCCACAGTTTTTGCGCCAGCTTTCACGCCGGAATCAAAGAAGCCTTTTGACCAGCCGTCTGCATTGTTCCACGGGGCGTTGTTGAACCACATGTCATGCTTAATCTTTGCATTGACCTGGAACGAAAAATTGCCCATCAGCAGCTTGCCGCGTTGTTTGACCAGCGGCAAGATCGGGGCTGTGGGCACCGTGGCGTAGGGGGCAATCAGCAAATCCACCTTGTCCACGTCCAGCAGCTTGGTGTAGATGCCTGGGGTTTTGGCTGGGTTGCCTTGGTCGTCGTAATAGGTAAACGTCACCTTGCGCCCGAGCAGGCCGCCCTTGGCGTTCACGTCTTCGACCCACATCCTCAGGGCCAGCAGCGCGGCCTGACCGCCCGCGCCAAGTGGCCCCGATTGCGGCATGCTCATGCCGATTTTGATGGCGCCGTGGCCGTCAGCCAAGGCCAACCCAGGCGTAGCTCCGGCGACCAGCGCACCCGCACCAGCAGCACCCAACAGTTTCCTACGATTCGTTTGCATGGTTGTCTCCTTTTTGGTTGGTTTAAGTGCCGCGCACCGCGGTGTCACGACGCGACGCCGACAGGCGCCATCTCAGTGTATTCCTCGGTCTGCACCGAGGGGTGCTCGGTCAGGCCAGGGAAATTCAGTTCAATCATGACCCCATTGGGGTCTTTAACAAACAGTTGGTACAAGTCCATGTCTTTGAGCGAGCGGGCGCGAAACGCCAAGCCCTGCTGCGCAAAACGGTCAATAAACGCCTGTGGCGACTCGGCCACAAAGGCCACGTGGTCGATGGTTCCGGTTTGATTGTCTGCGGCGTCGTCTGGCGTGCCCAGGTAGTAGCGGCTGCGATTCGCAATTTGGCTGGGTCCTATGTGCACCTGCACCTGGCCATGGGTGCCAAGCCAGTGCCCAGGAAACGGAAAAGGGGGACGCGGCATCTCCGTCAACCCCAACACATCCACATAGAATTGACGCGTTCGCGCCAAATCGGTGGCGCGCACAAAATAATGGTTTAGGCCGGTGATAGCCATGCAAATGTCAGGGTTATCTATCGTTTAATCAACAATTCACACTATCGCGGTTTACCGGTGGCCACAACAATAGGGCAAACCACTAAGCCGTCTCCCAAGCAGCACCCAAAGGACCAGCATGACGACAACCAACGGCGTTTCTCTTGAGCAAGCCCAAGCCATCGTGCAGGGCGCATTGGCACACGCCCGACAGCAACAGTACAAGCCCATGGGGGTGGTGGTATTAGACGCCAGCGGTGACCTGGTTGCCTTCGCGCGTGAAGATGGTGCCAGCATGTTTCGCTTTGACATTGCGCGCGGCAAAGCCTGGGGCGCGGTGGGCTTTGGCGCCTCCAGCCGGGCACTGGCCGAGCGCGCGCGCGACAACCCCAACTTTTTCGTCACCCTAGCGGCCACCGCGCAGGGCAAATTTCTGCCTCAAACCGGTGCGGTCTTGATTCAGGACGAGCACGGCCGCGTGCTCGGCGCTGCCGGGGCCAGTGGCGGCACCGGTGACGAAGACGAAGCCATTTGCGCCGCCGGGGTGCGTGGCGCCGGGCTGCGCGCCGGGTAGGCCCGCACCGCCGGGCTGGGCGGCTACACCATCAGCATCCCGCCGTCCACCAGCAGCGATTGGCCGGTGATGCCGCTGCTGGCCGGCAGCGCCAAATACACCGCCAGGCTGGCCACCTCCTCGGGTTGCAGCACGCGCCCCATGGGCACGCGCGCCAGCAGCGCTTGCACCAAGGCCTCGGGGTCTGCCCCTGTGCTTTTGGCGGCTTCTTGCTTGAGGTTCTCCACCATGTCGGTTTGCACAAAGCCCGGACAAATGGCATTAACCGTCACGCCGCTTGCTGCGGCTTCCAGCGCCACGCAGCGTGTTAGCCCCACCACGGCGTGCTTGCTGACGTTGTACGCGCTTTGGTTGCGTGAGCCCCACTTGCCCGCGGTCGAACCCACGTTAATGATGCGCCCGCCGCCGCGCTGCATCATGCCGGGCAGCACCGCTTGCATGCCGTGCAGCACCCCAAACAGGTTCACGTCCAGCAGTTGCTGAAATTCTTGCGCCGCGTAGGCCAAAAACGGTTTGCCCAGGTACACCCCGGCGTTGTTCACCAACACCGTGGGCGCCCCCACCGTCTCGTGCATGTGTGCCAGTGTGGCCTGCCACGCCGCGGCGTCACGCACGTCCAGCCGATGCACCGTGCAGCGCTCGGGCGGCAGCGCCAACTGGTGTTGCAGCTGCTCGAGCAACGCCAGGTTGGTTGCGGTCAGGCACAGGGCCGCGCCTTGTTGGGCAAAGGCTTGCGCCGTGGCGCGGCCAATGCCGCGGCTGGCGCCGGTAACCAAGGCCACTTGGCCAGCAAGAGGAGGGGCAGACAAACGTGACATCGTGGGTTCGACCAAAGCAAGGGGCAGTGGCATCATCATAGTTTTTTTTACGCCACACGCCATGACAGACGCCACCGACCGCCTCCCCCCCATCCGCCCCGAGCAATGGACCCCCGCCCAGCGCGAGGTGGCCCAGGCCGTCATCAACGGCCCACGCGGGGGCTTGCTTGGTCCCTTTGTGCCGCTGTTGCGCAGCCCCGAACTCATGACGCATGCGCAAGCGGTGGGCGCTTACTTACGCTACCGCAGTGCCATTGGGCAGCGCCTCACCGAATTCGCCATCTTGGTCATCGCCCAGCGCTGGCAGCAACCAGTGGAGTGGGATTACCACGCCCCACTGGCGTTGGATGCCGGGGTGGACGAGCGCACCGTGGCCGCGCTGGGGCAGGGGAAAAAACCCGCTGTCATGAGCGAAGACGAGGCGCTGGTGTACGACTTTTGCATGGCGCTTGACCAATCGCGCGCCATTGACGACGACTTGTGGCAACGCGCGGTGCAGCGCCTGGGCGAGCACGGCGTGGTTGACTTGCTCGGCATCAACGGCTACTACACCTTACTGGCCATGGTCATGAACGCCGCGCGCACCACCCGCCCGGGCTTGCGCGAGGGTACACCGCCCCTGGTGCGGCGCGCCGAAGCCTAAGACGAGGCGGCGCCCTCGGCCTTGAGCTGGGCAAACTCCGCGCGCAACGCGCGCAGGCGTTCGCGGGGGTCAATGGTGGGCTGGTTTTGCGTCAGCGCCATCTCGGCCACAAACCGGCTGGGTTTGCCCGCCACCCAATCGCGCCCGCGCTTGCGCCGGTTTTGCCAGCTCACCACCAAGGTCTGCTTGGCGCGGGTGATGCCCACGTACATCAGCCGCCGCTCCTCCTCTAGGCGCGTGGCCTGCTCGGTGGCGGGCAGGTCGGCGTCGGCGTCGCGGCGCATCGGCAGCACATCCTCGTTGACCCCGGCCAGCCACACGTGCGGCCACTCCAGCCCCTTGGCCGCGTGCAGCGTGGACAGCGTCACCACGTCGGCTTCGTCGGCGCGCTCGTCCAGCGTCGAGGCCAGCGCCACCGTTTGCGCCACATCCAGCAGGCCAGGGGCCTGCGTTGGGTCATCACCGGCTTGGCAGCGCTGCGCCATCCAGTCGCAAAATTCCAGCACGTGGCCCCAGCGCTTGGTCGCGGCCTGCGGGCTGTCCTCGCTGTCGTGCAAATGCTGCTCGTACCCCAGCCCCTTGAGCCAGTCATCCAGCACCTCGCGCGCGCGCTCGGCGGTGTTGGCGTGGCGTGCAGCAAATTGCAGCGCATTAACCTCTTGGCCAAAGGCAACCAAGCCCTCGTGGGCGCGTTTGGATACGCTGGCTTGCAGCGCGTGGGCGTATAGCCCATCAAACAGGCTCAGCCGCAGCCCATGGGCCAAGGTGCCCAACGCCGCCAACGTTTGATGGCCAATGCCGCGTTTGGGCGTGGTGATGGCGCGCAGAAATGCCGGGTCGTCGTCTTGATTGACCAGCAGCCGCATCCAAGCGCACACGTCTTTAATTTCAGCCCGGTCAAAAAAGCTTTGTCCACCCGAGACCTTGTACGGAATCTGTGCCCGCCGCAGCGCTTGCTCCAGTGGCCTGGACTGATGATTGGCGCGGTATAGCGCGGCCATGTCGCGCCAGCGCAGGCTGGGGTTGGCCGCGCGCAATGCCAGCCAGCGCGCGGCCATGCGCTCGGCCTCGTGCTCCTCGTGGTCGCAGGCCAGGGCTTGGATTGCCTCGCCGTCGCCCAATTCGCTCCATAGCTTCTTTTCAAACAGCTTGGGGTTGCTGGCAATGAGTTGGTTGGCGGCACGCAAAATCGCCGCCGTTGAGCGGTAGTTTTGCTCCAGCTTAATCACCTTGAGCTGCGGGTAGTCCTCGGGTAGGCGTCGCAGGTTATCCAGCGTGGCGCCGCGCCAGCCGTAGATCGACTGGTCATCGTCGCCCACCAGCGTCATGCGCGCGGCCTCACCGGCCAGCAGCTGCAGCAGCGCGTACTGCGTGGCGTTGGTGTCTTGGTACTCGTCCACCAGCCAGTGCGCGTAGGCCGCTTGCCAGCGCGCCCGCACCTCGGGGTGTTGCTGCAGCAGCCGCAGCGGCAGCACAATCAAGTCGTCAAAGTCCACGCTGCGGTAAGCCGCCAAGCGCTCGTGGTAGCGCGTCATGATGCGCGCGGCCACCCGCTCGTCCTCGTCTTTGGCCTGCGCCAAGGCCGACTCCGCATCGAGTCCGGCGTTTTTCCAGCGGCTAATCGTCCACTGCCACTGCCGCGCCGTGGCCAAGTCGGTGCTGCCACCGCAATCCTTAAGCAAGGCAAGCACATCGTCGCTGTCAAGAATGGAGAATTGCGGCTTGAGCCCGAGGCACTCGCCGTCTTGGCGCAAGATGCGCACCCCCAGCGCGTGAAACGTGCAAATCAGCACCTGCGCGGCAGCCTTGCCAGTCAGCGCGCGCGCGCGCTCATGCATTTCGGCCGCGGCCTTGTTGGTAAACGTAATGGCCGCAATCGAGGCCGCCGGCGTGCCTTGCCCAAGCAAATGCGCAATCTTGTGCACAATCACCCGCGTCTTGCCCGAACCTGCCCCGGCCAGCACCAGCGAAGGCCCCCCGGTGTGGTGGACCGCCTGCAGTTGGGCGAGATTCAATGCATTGGACATGGGTGAGACAAGGCCGAACCGCGCACTATAGCCGGTGCGACAATCGGCCCTGCGATGTTCACCGTCCTTGGCGTCACCTTTCCCTTTTTTGCTCTGGTTTTGCTGGGCTACGTGGCCGCGCGCCAAGGCTGGATGCCGCTGGCAGCCATCCCCGGGCTCAACACCTTTGTGCTGTTTTTTGCGCTGCCGTGCATGCTGTTTCGCTTTGGTGTTACCACCGACATGGCGCAGCTGCTGCAGCCGGCCGTGTGGGCGCTGCATGCAAGCGTGGCCTTGTTCGTGGTTGCCTTGACCATCGCGCTGACGCGCCGCGGCACCATGGGTTGGAACGACGCGGCCTTTGGCGCCTTGGTGGGGGCCTTTCCCAACACCGGTTTCATGGGCGTGC
>JALRBF010000167.1 GCA_023262365.1 Burkholderiaceae bacterium | reverse complement strand
TCAAGGCCCAAGCCAAGGCGCTGATGGCCCAAGCTGGCGTGCCGGTGCTGCCGGGTTACGACGGCGCCAGCGACGACTTGGCGGTGTGGTTGGAGCAGGCGCAGCACGTGGGCTACCCGGTGATGCTCAAAGCCAGCGCCGGCGGCGGCGGCAAAGGCATACGTGTGGTGCGCGCGGCCGAGGACTTGGCCGCCGCGCTGGCCAGCTGCCAGCGCGAGGCGCAACAAAGTTTTGGCGATGCGCGGGTGCTACTTGAAAAAATGATCGAGCGCCCGCGCCACATCGAGGTGCAGGTGTTTGGCGACACCCATGGCCACACGGTGCACCTGCACGAACGCGATTGTTCGGTTCAGCGACGCCACCAAAAAATTTGGGAAGAAGCGCCGGCGCCCGGTTTGGACGCGGCGCTGCGGGCCCAGTTGGGTGAGATTGCGGTGGCGGCCGCGCAGGCGGTTCAGTACGTGGGCGCGGGAACGGTGGAGTTCCTTGTTGATATGCTTGAGGACGGCAGCCTGCGGCCCTATTTCATGGAAATGAACACCCGTTTGCAGGTCGAGCATCCGATTACGGAAGCCATCACCGGGCTGGACTTGGTGGCCTGGCAGCTGCGCGTGGCTGCGGGTGAGCCGTTGCCGCTCAATCAATCACAGATACCCGCGCCGCAAGGGCACGCCATCGAGGTGCGCCTGTGTGCCGAAAACCCGGCGCAAGACTTTTTACCCGCCACCGGGGTGGTGGAGGTGCTGCGCCAGCCGGCGCAGGCGCAAGCCTTTGTGCCCGCCCCGGTACGATGGGACGGCGGCATTGGCGAGGGCGATGTGGTGAGCCCCTACTACGATTCGATGGTGGCCAAGTTGATTGTGCACGGCGAGGACCGCGCGCATGCCCTGCAGCGGTTGCGTGCGGCGTTGCAGCAAACCCAGTTGCACGGTTTGCCCACCAACCTGGCGTTTCTGCGTCGTTTGGCTGATGCGCCGGGTGTGGTGCACGCGGCGCTGAGCACCGATTTGCTCGTGCGCGAGGCCGCCTTTTTGCAGGCCACGCCGCCGGTGGACTTGCCATGGGCGGCCGCGGCGGTGCACGTGTGGCGTCAGTGGGCAAGCCGCCACGATGGGCAAGCGGCCAACCCATGGCAGCGGCGTGATGCCTGGCAAATGGGCGGCCCCAGGCGCCTGGCGCATCGCTGGCACGACGGCGACAGCGACTGGCGCGTGTGCGCCAGCGACTCGCCCCATGGCACCACGCTCACGGTGCACCGCAACGATGAGCTGGTGGCCAGCGAGATGCCGCTGCAGGTGTTGCAGAGGCAGTTGGCAGCGGATGGGCGTCAGGGGCAGTTTGACGTCATGCTGGGGGGAAAGCGCGCGCGGCTGCAGGTGTGGCGGCGCCACGACCGCGTGCACCTGTCAACGCCAGCTGGCCAAGCCACGTGGGTGGCGCACCCGTACAGCGAGCAAGACGGGCCGGCCCCGGGCGGGCTGCAAGCGCCCATGCCCGGCAAGGTGTTGGCGCTGCGCGTTCAAGTGGGCGACACGGTGCAAGCCGGTGACACCTTGGCGGTGTTGGAGGCCATGAAAATGGAGCACAACCTCACCGCACCGCACGACGGTGTGGTCACCGACGTGCTGGCGCCGCAGGGCAGCCAGATTGCCCAAGGACAGGCCGTACTCAAGCTGCAGCCGCTACCTCAGGAGCCAACATGACGCTTCCCACCCGGGTTTCGTTGATTGACGTGGGGCCGCGCGACGGCCTACAAAACGAAAAAACCCTTGTGCCTGCGGCGCAAAAGGTCGCACTCATTCACGCCTTACAGGCCGCCGGGGTCAAGCATCTTGAGGCCACCAGCTTTGTCAGTCCGCGTTGGGTGCCGCAAATGGCTGATGCAGCGCAGGTGTTGGCGCAGGTCAAGCGTCAGCCTGGGGTGTGCATGTCGGTGCTTACCCCCAACATGAAAGGCCTAGAGGCGGCGTTGCAATCGGGGGTGGACGAGGTGGTGGTGTTTGGTGCCGCCAGCGAGACCTTTAGCCAAAAAAACATCAACTGCTCCATTGCGCAAAGCATGGAGCGGTTTGCGCCGGTGGTACGCGCCGCACACGAGGCCGGTGTGGCCACGCGCGGCGCGGTCTCGGTGGCCATGGGCTGTCCGTACGAGGGTGAGGTGACGCCGGCAGCGGTACGCGACGTGGTGCAGCGCATGCACGACATCGGCGTGCAGCGCGTGGCCGTGGCCGATACCGTGGGCCGCGGCACACCGCGCCACACTCACGAGGCGATGCAAGCGGCGCTGGCGGTTTACCCGTTGGCGTGCGTCACGGGGCACTTTCACAACACCTACGGCCAAGCCTTGGCCAACACGCTGGTGGCTTTGCAAATGGGCATCAGCACGTTTGAGACCTCAGTGGCCGGCCTGGGTGGCTGCCCCTACTCGCCCGGGGCCACGGGCAACGTGGCCACCGAAGACGTGGTGTATATGCTGCACGGCATGGGCATCGACACCGGCATTGACTTGACCGCGC
>JALRBF010000107.1 GCA_023262365.1 Burkholderiaceae bacterium | reverse complement strand
AATACAAAAGGGCAGCGGCAGTCCGCTGCGGGTGCTGGCCTTGGTGGAGCGCACATGAAGCGCGCGGCTATCGTAACTGGGGCCAGCGGTGGCATTGGCGCGGCCATTGCGCAACGCTTGCTGCAGCAAGGCATGGCGGTGTGGTCGCTGTCGCGTCGTGCGCCGGCGTTTACGCACGCCGATTTGCACCACGTCTCGGTGGATTTGCTCGACCGCGCGGCGCTGGCCGAGACCTTGCGCACCCTAACGGCTGAACATGCCATGACCACCCTGGTACACAACGCCGGGGCCATTCGTTCCGCCATGCTGCCCAAGGTTGACCTGAGCGACCTGGACGCCCTGGCCCAGTTGCATTTGGGCTGCGCGGTGCAACTGCTGCAAGCCACGTTGCCGGCCATGCAAGCCAGCGGGCAGGGGCGGGTGGTGTTGCTGTCCTCACGTGCGGCGCTGGGCCTGGCCTCGCGCACCGTGTACAGCGCCACCAAGGCGGGCATGTTGGGCATGGCGCGTACCTGGGCGCTGGAGCTGGCTAGTCAAGGCATCACGGTCAACGTGGTGGCCCCGGGGCCAATCGCCGAGACCGAAATGTTCGAAGCCGTGGTGCCCAAGGGCAGCGACAAAGCCACCGCTTTGGCGCAGGCCATACCTGTAGGGCGGCTGGGTAGCCCCGCCGATGTGGCGCGGGCCGTGACGTTTTTTACCGACCCCGATGCCAGTTTTGTAACCGGCCAGGTGCTTTACGTTTGTGGCGGAAGCAGCGTGGGCAGCCTTACCATTTAGCGCACGCGGCGCATAGGCAACCCCCGTTGCGGCGAAGGGCCGCTAGTGCGACAAACTGGGCAACCAAGTGGCCAGCGAGGGCACAAAAATCACCAGCAAAATCAGGCCAAGCACGCAGGCTACAAAAGGTGTTGCTGCAAGCCACACGTCGCGCATGGTGATGTGATCGGGCGCCACCCCCTTCATCACAAACAGCAGCAAGCCAAACGGTGGAGTGGTGTAGCCCACCTCAAGCGCCAACAACAAAATGAGACCGAACCAGGTGAGGTCAAAACCAAGCGTTTGCGCCAGCGGAAAAAAGATCGGCGCGGTTAGTAGCATCATGGACAACTGGTCCATGAAACAGCCCAGCAGCAAAATCACCCCGATCATGATGAACAACATGGCCAAAGGGGCCAGTTCATACGAGGTGGCCCATTCAATCAACCCCGAACTGGCGCCAGAAAAAGCCAGCAGCTGGCTAAACGTGGCCGAGCCCAAAATGATAAAGAACGACATCACCGTCACGCGCATGGCACCTGACAGCGAGGCGCGAATGGCCTTGAGCGTGAGCGCGCGGTAAGCGCCAGCCAAAATCATAACTGCCAAGCACCCCACGGCGGCCGCCTCGGTGGGCGTAGAAATACCCGTGACCATGGCGCCAATGCACGCCACCACCACCAAAAACATGGGAATGATGTCTCGAACCACGAGCAAGAGTTTCTCGCCGAGAGAAACACTGCCCGCCTGATAGCCAGGCGCGGCATTGGGGTCCAGTCGGGTCCACGCAAAAATGACCAGCACGTAAGCCGTGGCCAAAATAAGCCCTGGCACGATGCCGGCAATCAGCAAGTCGCCCACATCGGTTTGCCCCAATGTGGCCAGCAGCACCGCCAGCGCTGAGGGTGGAATGATCACGGCCAAACCACCCGTGCCCAAAATCGGCCCGATCGAGAGGTACTTGTTGTAGCCGCGGCGCATCATCTCGGGCACCATGGTCGAGCCAAGTAGGGCCGTAGCCCCCATGCTTGACCCCGACAGCGTGGCAAACGCCGTGCCACCCGCCACGGTTACGTAGCTCAAACGGCCAGGCACATTGCCCATGAGCCGGTCGATGGCATTAAACATTCGATTGGCTAAGCCGGTATAAAAAAACAATTCACCCATGAGCAAAAACATGGGAATAGGTACCAGCGCAAACAGCGTCATCGCGCCGTAGCCGTTGTGTAGCATCTGCTCCACGCCGGTGGCGCCCCGCATAAAGATGGCGGCTCCTACGATGTTGCTGGCCAAAAAAGCAATGGCCACAGGCATACCCAGCAGCATCAGCACAACAATCATGCCAATGAGCAAACCGAAGGCTTCGTACCAGGCCATGGCTTATTTTTCCTGATTGGGAATATCAACAGCGCCAACTTTGGCGATCGGTTCGCCACGCAGCCACAGTCGAAAAAACTCAAGAACCATCATGCCAAAGCTCAATGGCATAAACGCCAACAGCATCCAACGCGGCATGTCAAACGAGCGCATGTCCATGTCACCAGCCGAGTAGGTGTCAAGGGTGACGCGAACACCAAAATACGCCAAGATCAGGCACGTCACGATGCACAACCAGCACAGAGCGGTAAGCAGCTTTTGGCGTAGCCTCTCGGGCAGCGTCACCAGCAGCACCTCTACCGTTACATGCGCTCGCTCGCGCACTAGCCAAGGGCCACCGAGCAGCGGAATAATGAGTAGCGTGTACTCGGTTAGGGCAAAAAAGTGTGCCGAGAACGGCAGGCCCACCTGTCGAGCAAAAATGTCCAAAATAATCATGGCCATCATGGCCAGCAGCAACAAGCCTGCAACAAACGCCATCAGGTCAACGGCTCGATCAAGAACTCGGCTCAGCATGGTTGGGTGACGATCCTAAAAAATAAGCCGAGCCCGTTGAGGGGCTCGGCTTGAATCCCGGTGCCTTAGCGTGGCGAGAATAGCTTCATCACGTTTTCAGCGCTAGCAGTGTTGCCATCCATCTTTTGGATGCGTTCCTTCATACGCTGGTGGCTGGCGTTGGCCGCCCCTTCAACAAAGCGGGCGCCAGCCAGGGTAGGCAACGTGGTCACTTTGACCCCTTTTTCATCAAGCATTTTGTGCTCTTTGGTGCGCAGTGCGCCAAGTTCGACCATGCTATCTTTTTCGTAGGCTGCGATCGTTTGGGTCAGGATGTCACGGGTTTTTTGGCTCAAACTGGCCCACTTCTTGCCGTTGATGATCACGCCCAAATCGGTTGAGAAAAACGCGGGTTCGAGTCGATGCTTGATGTACTTGTCCCAGCTGAGATCCATCACGCCAATCTGCGTCCACCCCATGGTGTCGATCGTTCCGCGCTCAAGTGCCGTGTACACGTCAGTGGCTTTTAGGTTGATGACTTGCACCTTCAGCACATTGGTGAAGAACGCGTTATAAATGGCATTGCCGCGCATTTTGCGGCCTTCCAGAATCAAGTCGCCAGCCGGGCCGGTCTTGAATTCTTGGGTCGACCACAAGTTAAAGCGAATGCCACTGTCGATCCAGCCCAGATAGTGCGCACCCATGCGCTTGTCGTGGGCGGCCTGAAGTGCTTTGAGCGCGCCATTTTGGCGTGCCGTGGGGCCGTCGATTGTGCTGGCACTCACCGCGTCGCATTCGGGAACGGTAGCCGAGTAAAACGCACACGGGGTGTAGACCATGTCAACCACGCCGTTGGTCAGCGCTTTGGGCTGCTCAAACATACCCACGGCTTCGGGGCCGCCACGAACTTGAATTTTGAACACGCCTTCGCCAGCGGCGTTGGCTTTGTCAACAAACTTTAAAAAGCTCTTCGTGTAGATCAGCGATTTGGGAAACGCATGCACCGCGGTGATGGTGTCCATGGCTGTGGCGGTGCTCATTACGCCCAGCGAAGTTGCGGTGGCCAACGCCACGGTTAGGGCACGACGGCGCCATTTGCCAACTGTCATCGTCATTTCAGGGTCTCCTGTGGTTTCAATGCGCACTTAGGTAAAAATGCAATAGCCGATAGTACCTTCAAAAAGGGAAAAAGCAAGCAAACCCGCGGGGGTGACGGGCACATCACCAGGTTTCTTTCAACAAACGCGCGTTCATCCATACCGCAATCAGGGTAAACACCAACATCAGCGCGGCCAGTTGGGTGTGATCGACCAACGCAATCATGCCCACCAAATAGCCCGACAAGCCGCCCAGCGTTTGCTGGGTGGTGCCCGCAAATGCCGCTGCCGTGCCTGCCACCGCTGGAACCGCACCCACCGAACGCGCCAGCGCCACGGGCATGAGCAAGCCGTGTCCAATACCCACGGCAATCATCGGAATCGCAAATCCCAGCGGGGTGTGCCAGCCCAACCAGGCGCCTACCAACATGCCGCCCACGCCCAATAGGGTGATGCCATGGCCGACCGTGAGCAGACGAAGCGGCTGAATTTTTGAAGAAAGGCGCGTACACAAGTAGTTGCCGATCACGTACGAACTGGGCCCCAACATAATAAAAAAGCCCACGCCGTCGGGTAGCACCCCGTAGTTTCCCAATACGGTGGGCGCCCCCGACAAAAAGCAATAAAAGGCCGACGTACCAGCTGCCATGATGACCAAGCACCGCAGGTAGGTGGTGTCTTTGCCTAAGGCCTTTAAACCCTCGCGGTACGGCAGGCGTGGCACGTTGGGCTCAGACTTGCGCGTCTCCGGAAACCGGTAAAGCGCCACAAGGAGCCCCACTGCCATCAGCGCCACGATGATGAAGTTGGACTGCCAGCCAAAGTGCACGTGGTTAAAGCCACCCAAAATGGTGGCCAATGGTGGGCACACCCCCAGCGACATGCCAAAGTACGCCATGATGCGCGTGCGCTCGTGCGGGGCAAATAAGTCTTGCACCATGGAGCGGCTAATGACCATGCTGGCGCCTGCGCCACAGCCCTGAATCAAACGGCCAACAATGAGCTGCTCAATCGAGCCCGCCGTGGCCGCCACCAACGAGCCCACCAGCGCCACGCTTAGCCCAAAGGCCAGCACGGGCTTGCGCCCCACGCGGTCAGACCACGGCCCGTAAACCAGCTGCAGCCCGCCGTAGGTAATCACGTAGGCACTAAAGGTAAGTTGCACTTGCCCTTGGCTGGCGTCGAGCAAGACCCCCCACTCTTGCATCGAGGGCAGGGCGATGGCCATGGCCAGCAAACCAAAAACAACTTGGCTAATCAGGTTGGCAACTGTCATGCGGCGCACCTGCCCGGGCGGTTGGAGAGCGTGAATTCTCGCAGGTTCGCGCCCGTTCGGCCTGGGCTTGGTGTCCCCAAGGTTTGGCCCGGTGTGCGGTGTGGTCACACATCAGGCTAGACTCGGGCCAACGCACGGCAGGGCAATGCATGACTCAGGTAACGCAATACCACGTTAACGTGATGTTTGGCGACTGCGATCCCGCAGGGATTGTGTTTTTTCCCAACTTCTCGAAGTGGATGGATGCCGCCTCGCACCATTACTTTCACGCCTGTGGCGTGCCGCCGTGGCGAGAGTTGTACAACGAAACACGGCTGATCGGCACCCCGCTGCTAGAAATTCACACCAAGTTTTATGTCTCGGCCACCTACGGGCAATCGCTGGTGATTCACACGCAAATCACCTCGTGGGGGCGCAAAACGTTTGAGCAGCTGCATCAGGTGTACCGGGGCGACACGCTGTTGTGTGAGGGCACCGAGACCCGGATTTTTGTGATCCGCCCCAACCCCAACGGCGACGAAATCCAGTCAATTGCCGTGCCGCAATGGATTAAAGACAAGTGTCAGTAGGCGTACTTGCACCGTTTCGTATCAAGAGCTTTCGCTTGCAGTGGGGCGGCGATTTGGCGGCCTCGTGGGCGTTTGAGATGGAAATG
>JALRBF010000106.1 GCA_023262365.1 Burkholderiaceae bacterium | reverse complement strand
GCTCTCCAGCGGCACCATCAAAAACTGACCAAACGAGCCGGCCGAAGCCGTCATGCCCATCGCCCACGAGCGTTTTTCGGGCGCGATGTTGCGGCCGATGATGCCGTAAATGACCGAAAACGTGGTGGCGCCTTGGGCCGCACCAATCAAGCCCCCGGTTGAGAGCATGAACAACCACACCGAGGAGGCGCTGGCCATGCCCGCCAGGCCTAGCGCGTAGCACACCGCCCCGCCAAGCAACACCCGGTAGGCGCCAAAGCGGTCGGCCAGCATACCGGTAAAGATGCCCACCACACCCCACATGATGTTTTGGATGGCGATGGCCAACGAGTACGTTTCGCGCGACCAGTTGTTGGCTTCGGTAATGGGTTGCAGCCAAAGACCAAAGCCGTGGCGTATGCCCAGTGACATGGCAACAATTAAGGCGCCGCACAGCACCACGCGGGTAAGGGTAAGGGAGGGGGCAGGTGTGTTCATGGCCGCCACTCTAGCGTAAACCCGAGGTTTGCGCTGGCTTGTTAATTACTGTATGGATATCCATGTTCGGCCCTAGCTGCCGCTAGAATGCGGCGCCATGGCGACCACATCAAGCGCGTATCAAGAAAGTGCCATTCGGGTACTCAAGGGGTTGGAGCCGGTGCGTCAACGCCCCGGCATGTACACCCGCACCGACAGCCCGCTGCACATTATTCAAGAAGTGATTGACAACGCCGCGGACGAGGCCTTGGCCGGGCATGGTCGGCGCATCGCCGTCACCTGCCACGTTGACGGCTCGGTCTCGGTGGCCGACGACGGACGCGGCATTCCGTTTGGTATGCATCCACAAGAGGGGGCGCCGGTGCTTGAGCTGGTATTCACGCGGCTGCACGCTGGAGGCAAGTTTGATAAAGGTGGCGGTGGCGCCTATAGCTTCTCGGGTGGGCTGCACGGGGTGGGGGTTAGCGTGACCAATGCGCTGGCCAAACGGCTTGAGGTGACCAGTCAGCGTGACAAAACCGTGGCCAGCATGGTGTTTGAACAAGGCGAGGTGACTCAGCCATTGGCCACGCGGCCCATGGGCGCTGGCGAGCGCAAAAGTGGCACCACCGTGCGGGTTTGGCCCGAGGCCAAGTACTTTGACTCGTTAACACTACCGGCCAACGAGCTCGAGCACATGTTGCGTAGCAAGGCCGTGCTGATGCCTGGGGTAGAGGTGGCCCTAACGGTGGAGAAAACCGGACAAACCCAGCGTTGGCTGTATCAGGGTGGCTTGAGCGACTACCTTGAGCAAACGCTGGGCGGGCCGTTGTTGTTCCCGATGTTTGAGGGCCAGGGCCACGCCAGCGCCCAGCACGACAGCTTTGCCGAAGGCGAGGGCGCGGCGTGGTGCGTGGCATTTACCGAAGATGGCCCGCTGGTGCGAGAGAGCTACGTCAACCTCATTCCCACCCCTTCGGGGGGCACCCACGACAGCGGTTTACGCGAGGGTTTGTTTCAGGCGGTGCGCGGCTTCATTGAGCTGCACGCCTTGCTGCCAAAAGGGGTGAGGTTGGTGCCCGAGGACGTGTTTACGCGCGCCAGTTACGTGCTCTCGGCCAAGGTGCTTGACCCGCAATTTCAGGGGCAAATCAAAGAGCGTCTTAACAGCCGCGATGCCGTGCGCTTGGTAGGCAGCATGGTGCGACCTGCCTTGGAGCTGTGGCTGAACCAACACGTGGAGTGGGGTAAACGGTTGGCCGAGTTGGTGATTCGCACCGCGCAGGCGCGCCAGCGCGCCGGCCAAAAGGTAGAAAAGCGCAAAAGCTCGGGCGTGGCCGTGTTACCGGGCAAACTTACCGATTGCGAAAGCCGCGACATCAGCGAGAACGAATTGTTTTTGGTCGAAGGCGACTCGGCCGGGGGCAGCGCCAAAATGGGACGCGACAAAAGCTTTCAGGCGGTCTTGCCACTGCGTGGCAAGGTGCTCAATACATGGGAGGTAGACCGCGACCGGTTGTTTGCCAACACCGAGGTGCACGACATTGCCGTGGCCCTGGGGGTTGACCCACACACCGCGCAAGACGCGCCCGACCTAAGCGGACTGCGCTACGGCAAGGTATGCATCTTGTCCGATGCCGACGTGGACGGCGCGCACATCCAGGTGCTGCTGCTCACGCTGTTTTTTAAACATTTCCCCGCCCTGATCGCGCAGGGCCACGTGTACGTGGCGCGGCCGCCGCTGTTTCGCGTGGATGCACCGGCACGCGGCAAAAAGCCCGCCAGCAAACAATACGCGCTGGACGAAGGCGAACTGCACGCCATGCTCGATAAACTGCGCAAAGACGGCGTGCGCGAAAACGCCTGGAGCATCAGCCGATTCAAGGGTTTGGGTGAAATGAGCGCCGAGCAACTGTGGGACACCACCCTTAACCCCGACACCCGCCGCCTGATGCCCGTGCAACTCGGCGCCCTTGACGTGGCCGCCACCTCGCACACCATGACACGGTTGATGGGCAAAGGCGAGGCCCAGGCCAGGCGCGAGCTGATTGAACTACACGGCGACGCCGTGGACATTGACATCTGACCCATGACCGACACCCCAGTGGCTCCCCCAGCAAACGCACTGGCTGACGACGACTCGTTGGCCAGTTACGCGCAACGCGCCTATTTGGAGTACGCCTTAAGCGTGGTCAAGGGCCGCGCATTGCCCGATGGCTGCGACGGCCAAAAGCCGGTGCAACGCCGGCTGCTGTACGCCATGCAACGCATGGGCCTGGCCGTGGGCAACGGCGGGGCCGCCCGACCGGTCAAGAGCGCGCGCGTGGTGGGCGACGTGTTGGGGCGCTTTCACCCGCACGGCGATCAGGCCGCCTATGACGCCCTGGTGCGCATGGCGCAAGATTTTTCGCAGCGCTACCCGCTGATTGACGGACAGGGTAACTTTGGTAGCCGCGACGGCGACGGTGCTGCCGCCATGCGCTACACC
>JALRBF010000079.1 GCA_023262365.1 Burkholderiaceae bacterium | reverse complement strand
ACCCCCTGCAGGGGGATACGTCTGGTGAACAACCCTCCGCGACACGGCTGCACCGAATGGCGGATGCGAAATAACCTTTTAGGTTCGGGCCTATTGTGCCACCAGACGCCGGCAAGAATCAAACCACAGGGGGAAAAATGTGGCGTGTGTGCAAAACACAGACCAAACAGGCGCTTAGGCCAGCGCGCTGTCTTCGTCCAAGCCAATAGCCACCGAGGTGCAAACCGAGCGACACAAGCCGACAGCTTGCTGACTTTGCACGCGGTAAATCACGCGGGTGCCTTCTTTGCGCCGGGCCAAAATACCGGCCCGATAGAGCACGTTGAGGTGCTGGGACAGGTTGGGCTGGGTGGTGTGGATTTCTTTAAGTAAGTCCGTCACCGATCTCTCGGTCTCGCACAACGCCGACAAAATCCGCAGCCGCATGGGCGTGGCCAACATGCCAAAAAGCTCGGCGGCGCGGTCAAACACCTCGCTCTCGCCTACGTCCACCTCGCCGGTGATTGCTTGTACTGCCCCCATCCTTGGCCCCCTTTGCATCAGCATATAACCATATTCTATCTGGATTCGGCAAAACCGCCAGAAATCTATGCAAATGGTGTACTACGCGCTCAAATGACGCCTGATTTGCTCCAACGCCGCCGGGTCGTCGATGGTGGTGAGGTCGCCAGGGTCGCGTCCCTCGCACAGCGCCTGGATTGCGCGCCGCAGCAGCTTGCCACTGCGGGTTTTGGGCAACAACGTCACAAACCGAATACGCGCGGGCCTGGCCACGGCCCCCAGCTGCTGCTCCACTACCCTCATCAGCTCACCCTCGAGCTGCAGGGCTTGCGACGCGTCTTCGGCCAAACTGGCGTCTTTGAGTACCGCAAATGCCATGGCCACCTGCCCCTTGAGCGAATCGGCTACCCCCACCACGGCTACCTCGGCCACGTGCGCATGGCTGGCAATGCTTTCCTCAATCTCACGCGTGCCCAGTCGGTGTCCGGCCACGTTAATCACGTCATCGGTGCGGCCCAGGATGTAGTAATACCCATCGGCGTCGCGCACCCCCCAGTCAAAAGTGCTGTACACCTCTTGCCCGGGGACGCTGCGCCAGTAGGTGTTGACATAACGCTGGTCGTCGCCCCAGACGGTTTGCATGGCCCCGGGAGGCAAGGGCCCCTTAATGGCAAGTACCCCCTTTTGGTCAGGCCCGTTGAGCGGGGTGCCGTCCACTTCGCTCAACAACTGCACGTCAAAGCCGTATACGGGTTTGCCTGGCGAGCCCAGTCGCGTGGCACTGGGCTCGATGCCCCGGCATACAGTCAAAATGGGCCAACCGGTTTCGGTTTGCCAGTAGTTGTCAATGATGGGGCGCCCCAGGGCCTGCGCAATCCACGCCGAGGTGGGTTCGTCCAGCGGTTCGCCGGCCAAAAACAAGGCCTTAAGCGAGCTGAGGTCGTGTTTTCGAATGAAGTCGGTGTCGTATTTTTTGAGCACACGAATCGCCGTGGGTGCGCTGAACATGGCGGTTACTCGGTGTTTTTGCACCAGCTCCCACCAAATACTGGCGTCGGGTCGAATCGGCAAGCCCTCGTACAAAATGGTGGCCATGCCCGCCAGCAAGGGGCCGTAAACAATGTAGCTGTGGCCTACCACCCAACCAATGTCACTGGTTGAAAAATAGGTCTCGCCCGGCTGCCCCATGAAAATCGTCTCCATGCTCGTGGCCAGGGCCACGGCGTACCCCCCGGTGTCACGCTGCACGCCCTTGGGTTTGCCGGTGGTGCCACTGGTGTACAAGATGTAGCTGGGGTCGGTGGCGTCCAACCAGGTCACGGGTTCGTCAAGTACCTCGGGCAGGGTTTGCAGGGCCTCGGTGTAACGCACGTCACGTCCGGGCACCCAGTTCATCGGCGCCAGCCCACGGTCGGTGAGCAGCACACACGACGGTTTGTGCGACGCCAGCGCAATGGCCTCGTCCAGCAGGGGTTTGTAGGGCACCACCTTACCCGCACGTGAGCCGGCGTCGGCGCTGACGATGACCTTGGGCGCGCAATCATCAATTCGGCTGGCTAAGCTGACACTGGCAAAACCCCCAA
>JALRBF010000342.1 GCA_023262365.1 Burkholderiaceae bacterium | reverse complement strand
ATCAAGCCGTTCAAGCTCGAAGAGGTGCGCGAGGCCTTGGCCGAGCAGGGCGTCACGGGCCTCACCGTGACCGAGGTTAAGGGCTTTGGTCGGCAAAAGGGTCACACCGAGTTGTATCGCGGCGCCGAGTACGTGGTGGATTTTTTGCCCAAAGTTAAGGTTGAGGTGGTGGTGGCTTCAGCCGACGTAGACCGCTGCGTTGAGGCCGTGGTGCGCGCCGCGCGTACCGGCAAAATTGGCGATGGCAAAATTTTTGTCACCGCGGTGGAGCAGGTGATTCGCATTCGCACCGGGGAAGAAGACGACCAGGCCGTGTAATTTGCCGCCCGGGCGCCGGGCCTGGGGCTAAATCCGATTGGCGTCAAACGCAATCACGGGCAGCCCAGCGGCTTGCACCAGTCGCCGCATCAGGGTGTCCACGTTGTCGCCATCAAGCATCAGGGCGCGTTGCGCGTGCGACAAAAAACCGCTGGGCACCATGCGGTTCAAAAAATTCAGCAAGTCGTTGTAGTAGCCGTCAACGTTGAGCAAGCCCACGGGCTTGTCGTGGTAGCCTAGCTGGCGCCACGTCCACACCTCAAACAGTTCTTCGAGCGTGCCAATGCCGCCGGGCAATGCGCAAAACGCTTGCGCGTGCTCGGCCATAAGCGCCTTGCGTTGGTGCATGTTTGGCACCACGTGCAGTTCGTCGCAGTCGTGGTTGGCCAGCTCGCGCGCCACCAGGGCCTGCGGAATTACGCCAAGCACGCGGCCCCCGGCGGCGTGTGTGGCCTGGGCCACCACGCCCATGAGCCCGCTGTTGCCGCCGCCATACACCAACTGTCCGCCGTGGCGTCCTATCCAGTCGCCCACGGCGCGTGCGGCCTGGGCATGACGTGCGTTCGCGCCCTCGCGGGCGCCGCAGTAAACGGCAATTGAAAAGGTGGGGGTGGCGGCACGTGTCATGGGGGTTAAGGGGCTAAAACCATCGAAGCAGCAACAGCGTCAACCATACACCACCGCAAAACAGCAACGTTAAAAACACCGCGGCGCTGCCCATGTCTTTGGCCCGGCCAATTAGCTCGTGCTGCGCCAAAGACACGTGGTCGGCCAAGGCCTCAATGGCCGAGTTGAGCAATTCGGCCACCAGCACCAGCAGCACCGAGGCCATGAGCCACAGCACCTCGGCGGCGTTGCGTCCCACCAGCAGCGAGGCCGGCAGCATCACCAGCGCCAGCACCACCTCGGTGCGAAAGGCCGCTTCGCTGCGCCACGTGGCCACCAGGCCGCGCCATGAATAGCGCGTGGCATGCCACAACCGGCTGGGGCCGCGCCGGTTTTTTTGTGAATTTTGGAAAGGCGCGTTCATGGCTGGCGCGGCGCCGCCGCCGGTGGCAACGCTGCGCTTTGCAAGGCCGTGCCGGCCAGCGCGTCGTGCGCAAATTGGCCGCAGCGGTGCAGCCGGCTTAGCAGCGCCCACAGCACAATCCAGCCCCCCAGCAACAACGCCACGGCCCCGCCCTGGGCCCCCAGCACGCCGGCCAGCGCCAGCGGCGGCAAAAACCACACCCAGCACAGCGTGTAGCGCCACGCCGCGCGCCACGTGCCCGGCGGCTTGCCGGTTTGCGCGTCCACCAGTTGAATGTGCCAAGTTTTCATGGGCAGGGTTTGGCCGGTGCGCTGCCATTGCCACACAAAGTACCAACCCAACACCACAAACAGCAGCGCCTGCTGCCAGCCCCGGTTGTCCAACCCGCTGCGGGTTTGGGTGAGGGTGCTAAACAGGTAGTCGGTTAAAAACACCACGCCAAACAACAGCATGCCTTCGTACAGCCAGCAGGCCATGCGCCGGCGCAAGGTCGGCGCCATGGGCATGGAAGGGGGGGCGGGGTTCGTCATGGGGCGTATTGTCGCACCGACCCCGGCAGGGCCTGAGCCGGCCGTGCCATAATGTCGGACTGTCCAAACCGGAAACGGGTCTGAACCGTGCGTCTACCTAGGCGCCCATGGTGGCAGGCCTTAAGTCCCAAAGCGGTTCCACAAGAAGCCAGCAGAGGGGCACCCTCGGTTTTTCGTGAGAGAAAAATTTCGGAAGGTTGTCATGGATATCAATAACCAACAAACGCACGCCGTGGCGCGTGCCGAATCGGCGGTCAACGCCCCCGAACTCATGGGCGCCGAGGTGCTGGTCAAGGCACTTCAGGCCGAAGGCGTTAAACACGTGTGGGGCTACCCCGGTGGGGCGGTGCTGCACATATACGACGCCATTTACAAGCAAGACCAGTTTCAGCACGTCCTGGTGCGCCACGAGCAAGCCGCGGTGCACGCTGCGGACGGCTACGCCCGCGCCACCGGCGAGGTGGGGGTGGCGCTGGTCACGTCTGGGCCGGGCGTCACCAACGCCGTCACTGGTATTGCCACGGCGTACATGGACAGCATCCCGATGGT
>JALRBF010000320.1 GCA_023262365.1 Burkholderiaceae bacterium | reverse complement strand
AGGCCATGGCAGGCGTCATGCGCTTCGGCAATGATGGGGTTAAACGCGCTGCGGTACAGCGTGGCGTCCATCTCGTCGGCAATTTGCTCCAGCCGTCCGTTGAGTACCGCCAAGGTTACTGGGTCCATGGGTTCAAGCGTCATCTGTGGTCTTTCTTGCCAAGCGATGTTTGAGTTCATTGAGCAGCCCGCCCTTGCGTACGCGCTGCAGCAAAAAGTCGGGCACCGGCTCGCACGCCAGGGCCGGCGCATCGGTGCCCTGTACCGTCCAGGGCTGGGCGTGCTCGTCAATCACCACGCGCTCGCCCTCGGCCAGCGAGGTGGCGTGCGCGCAAGTTAGCAACAACAAGCCCACGTTAAAGGCATTGCGAAAATACAAGCCGTTGTAGCTCGGCGCGATCACCGCGTACACGCCCAGTGCAACCAGCACCGAGGCGGCTTGCTCTCGCGAGGAGCCAATGCCAAAGTTGGCCCCAGCCACCAGCACGTCGCCGGCACGCACGCCTGCGGCAAAGTCCGGGCGCACCCCCTCCAAACAAAAGGGCTTGATGCCGTCGATGCCCAGCTTCATGGCGTGCCCGGGGGCCAGCGCGTCGGTATCGATGTTCTCGCCCACGCGCCATACGCGGCGGCGCACGCTCATGCCAGCCACTCCCGGGGGTCGCTGATGCGCCCGCGCACCGCCGAGGCGGCCACCGTGTACGGCGAGGCCAAAAAAACCCGCGCCTGCGCCGAGCCCATGCGCCCCTTAAAGTTGCGCGCCGTGGTGGCAATGACCTGCGCGTTGCCCGATATGGTTTGCCCGTAACCCGCGCAGGCCCCGCACGCGCTGGGCAACCACTGCGCGCCGGCTTCATCAAGTATTTGTGCCACGCCTTCGTCCCGTGCGCGCGCCATGTCGCGCACGCTGGCCGGTGCCACCATCAACTGCACACCATGGGCCACACGCTGCCCACGCAGCACCTGCGCGGCTGCGCGCATGTCCTCTAGCTTGGCGCCGGTACACGCACCAATGTAGGCCACTTGCACTGGCTCATGGTCATAAGCCGTTACCACGTCACCATTGGCCGGGCTGTGCGGCGCAGCCACCATGGGCGCCAAAGTGGCCGCCTGGTAGTCGTGGTCTGTGCAGACCGCGCCTGCGTCGGTTTGCCAGTGCGCCAGTTCAGCCGGGTCAAGCCCCTGCGTAACGCCGGCTTGCCCGAGCCAGTCGGCGGTGGTTTGGTCGGGCGCCACCAGCCCCACCTGCGCGCCAAGCTCAGCGGTCATGTTCGCCAGCGTCATGCGCTCGGCCATGCCCAGCGCCTGCACCGCCTCGCCAGCGTACTCAATGGCTTGGTAGCCGCCGCCGTTCATGCCCAGGTCGGTGATCATGCGCAGCATCATGTCTTTGGCGCTCACCCCAGGGCCCAAGCGCCCGTGCCAGCGCATGCGTAGGGTGTGCGGCACACGCAGCCATATTTCACCGGTTACCACCACGCCCAGCATTTCGGTGGCGCCAATGCCAAACATGTACGCCCCAAATGCCCCGCCGGTGCACGAGTGCGAATCTCCCCCCACGGCAAACATGCCGGGGCGAATGTGCCCATGCTGCGGTACCACCACGTGGCAGATCCCTTGGCTGTCGTACACGTGCGGCAGGCGCTGGTCGTGCGCCCAGTCGCGCGCCAATTGCACAATGCGGCGCGAGTCCTCGTCTTGCGCCGGCACGTAGTGGTCCATCACCAGCACCACGCGCTGCGGGTCCCACAAGGGCGCGCCCAGCTCCTCAAGCATGGGCTTGAGGCGGCGCGGCCCCGAGGAGTCGTGAAACATCGCCAAGTCCACGCCACACATCACCAGCTCGCCCACGGCCACATGGTCGCGGCCCACCGCACGGGCCACCAGCTTTTGCGCCAAGGTTTGCGCCGTCATGCCAGCTCCTGCGCCATGCCTGCCCAACGCGCGCGCCACGGCCCGTGCTCGAGCAGGGCCAGCAAATCGGCACCTTGCCCGCCCAGCACCTTAAGCTGCGCGGCCACGTGCCACACGGTGGCCATGAGGCAAGAAAACACCGGCGCCTGCCCCCAGCGCCCATGCGCGACCATCGCCGCCAAGGTCGGCATCCCCGTGCCCAGCAGCAACACCGCGTCCAGCCCCTGCTGGGGCAGGCGCTGCAAGGCCCGCACCGCGGGCGCGTGGCCCAAGCTGTAAATGGGATGAAAGCCATCGTCCTCGCCGTCAGCCACCGCCACCGCGGCCACTTCAAAGCCGCGCGAGGCCCAGTACCCCTGGCTGGCCTGGGTTAGGCCCGCCGGGTACGGCGAAACCAGCCCAATGCGTTGCGCGCCCAAGGCGCGCAGCGCGGCCACGCTGGCCAACGCCGAGTTGGTGACCGGGCGCTGCCAACGTGCGCTGAGTTGGGCAAACAATTCGTCTTCGGCTTGGGCACCAAGCAAGTACGACGCCCCGGTGCACGTGGAGGCCACCACCTGCACCGGCGCGCTGCCAAACTGCGCCATGTCGTCGTTGAGCTTGGTGTAGTAGTGGCGCAGCCGTGCCTCAATGGTGGCCTCTTGGCTTACCAAGCGGGCGTTAAGGTGCCCTACCCCTTGCGGCCACAGCACGGCACACTCGGGCTCAACGGTGGTGTTGCCCTGGGGGGTTAGCAGTCCCACCAAACCCCTGGGCGCGTAGGCCAGTGTCATGGCTTAAGCCAACACGCCTCGTTGGTAGTCATGCACGGCCTGCATCACCTCGTCTTTGGTGTTCATCACAAATGGGCCGTACTGCGCGATGGGCTCGCCCAGTGGCTTGCCGGCGACCAAAATCGCCCGGCTTTGCGGTGGCATCTCCAGCACCACGTGGTCATGCTGGTTGGCAAAAATCGCCATGCGGTTGTTGGCCACGGTTTGCGTCTTGCCTTGGGCCCGCACCTCCAGGTCGCCGGCGTACACGTAAGCAAACGCGTTGTGCGCCGCTGGCACTGGCTGCACCATCGTTAGGCGCTGGGTCGAGGGGTTGTGAATGTCCAAATACAAGGGCTCGGTGCCTTCGCGTTGCACCAGCGCCGCCACCGATTCGTGCCG
>JALRBF010000284.1 GCA_023262365.1 Burkholderiaceae bacterium | reverse complement strand
GCGCGCCGAGACCGTGGTCCAGTTGTAGTCGATGTTGGGAAGCGCATCGAACAGCCGGTTGAAGGTCGCCTGGTCGGCCGCGGTCCCCTCGCGGCGCCTGCCGGTCTCATCGTCCAGCACGTAGGTCGCCGCACCGTCGGGCAATCGGCCAGCACGGCGGCCACGGCCGGCCACGTGCTGCGGTCAGCCAGCACCGCCACGGCGCCACTGTCTTGTAGCCGAAAGCGCAGGGCGTCGGCGCCAAACAGTTGCGACAGCGGCATGGACACCGCCCCCATGCCCATGGTGCCCACGTACGCCACGGCCGTATGGGCGCGCTGCGGCAGCACAATGGCCACACGTTCACCCACGGCCACGCCTTGGGCTTGCAACACCCCGGCAAGCTGCTGCGCCTGCGCGTGCAAGGCGGCGTAGGTGAGTACGGTGGCGGGCTGGGCCAGGTCGGCTTGGTCAATCACGGCCGCGCGCGTGGGGGCATCGGGCTGCTGCGCCCAACGCACGGCACAGGCGTGTGCCATGTTGAATTGCGCCGGCACATGCCACGCAAAATCGCGCTGCATGGCGTGGTGGTGGTCGTTGGGGGTGGGTTGCATCACGCTAGAATGCCACGAATGCGGGTGTAGTTCAATGGTAGAACGGCAGCTTCCCAAGCTTTAGACGAGGGTTCGATTCCCTTCACCCGCTCCACTGTTTTGTTTGGTGCTTGGCGCCAGTGGCCAACACGCAGCGCACCCAATAGGCTGCGCTTACGCGCTCTCGCCAGCATCGTCGGGCGTAATAGCCGTGGCCGCCACCTTTTGAATGCGCCGCCCTTGCAAGGCCAACACCGTCAGGCGCCAGCCCAGCACGTCCACACTTTGGCCTTCAACAAGTAGACGACCCGCCATATAAAACATCAGCCCCGCCAGTGTGTTGTAGAGCTGACGGGATTCCTCGGGTAGGGCCTTGAGCTCCAGCCGAGCCTTGATTTCAGCCACCGGCATGGCCCCATCCAGCACCCAACTGCCGTCGTCGTTGGCCAGCGCCCAGGCGTCAAGGGTTTCTTCTGAGTGCAACTCGCCGGTAATGGCTTCGAGCAAATCGCGGGGCGTCAGCAAGCCCTGCACCACACCGTATTCGTCCACCACAAACACCACCCGCATGGGCGCGTCGCGGTACTGCTCGAGCAACTCAAGGCCGCTTAACGTCTCGGGCACAAACACCGGTGGGGTTAGGCCCTGGCTTAAATCGTCGTCGGGATGGGTGGCAGCGCGCTCAAGTAAGTCAGCCACATGCAGCGTGCCCAGCACCCGTTCGACCCCGCCGCGACACACCGGGTACCACGAGTGGCCGGTTTGGCGCGTGAGCTCAAGCGCATCGGCCGCGTGCATGTCAACCTCTAGGGTATGCAAGTCCGCACGCGGCACCATGATGGAGGCCAAGCTGCGGTCGTCCAGCGCCATGATGTTGCGCACCATGCGGTGCTCGTGCGCCTCCATCACGCCGGCGTCCACGCTCTCTTCTAGCTGGGCCTCAATTTCTTCCTCGGTCACCTGGCGCACGTGGTTGTCGTCCAGCTTAAGGGCTTTGAGTACGGCACGCGTGGTGCCCGAGAGCAAATGCACAAACGGCTTGGCCAAGGCGGCAATCCATGTCATGGGGCGCGCCACCACCCGCGCCACCGCCTCGGGGTACATTTGGCCGATGCGCTTGGGCACAATCTCGCCAAACACAATGGTGACAAACGTGATCACCGACACCACCACGGCGGTGGCAAGCACGTGGGCCAACGTGGCTTCAACCCCCCACGCGCTGAGGCCACCGGCAAGCACCGCGCTGTAGGCCGCGTCGCCAATGATGCCGTTGAGCAAACCAATGGACGTGATGCCCACCTGCACCGAAGACAAAAATTGGGTGGGCTCCTCCATGAGCCGCAGCGCGGCACGGGCCCCGCTGTCGCCCTGCTCGGCCAGCGCCCGCAAGCGCGGCGCCCGCGCCGCGGCAATGGCCAGCTCGGACATGGCAAAGGCCCCGTTGAGCAGGACCAAAAAAAGGATAAGAAGCAACTCCATAATGACGCCATGGCACTTTACCTGATTGGCGACGTGCAGGGGTGCGACGAAGCCTTGGGGCGGCTGCTTGACGCGTTGGCGTTTTCCCCAAGTCGCGACCAACTGCTGCTGCTGGGTGACGTGGTCAACCGCGGCCCATCCAACGCGGCCGTGATGGGCCGCCTGGTGGCGCTGGATGGCGCGGCGCAGGCCCTGCTGGGCAACCACGACTTGCATTGGCTGGCGCTGGCCCACGGCATGGGCCAGCCTGGCCGCCGCGACACCTTGCATGACGTGCTGCATCACCCCCAGCGTACGCCGTGGGTGAACTGGATGCTCGCGCGCCCGCTGGCGGTGCGGGTGCACGGTTGGTTGTGTGTGCACGCCGGCGTGTTTCCTCAGTGGAGCGCCGAGCAAACACTGGCACTGGCCTATGAGGTGCAACAGGCACTGGGCGAGCGCGAATCGAGGCAAGAATTTTTTGCGCACATGTACGCCAACCACCCCAACCACTGGAGCGACGCCTTAACCGGCGTGCCGCGCTGGCGCGCGATTGTGAATGGCCTGACCCGCATGCGGCTGTGCAGCGCCAGCGGCGTGATGGACTTTGACATCAAAGAAGACGCCGCGCGCGCGCCCGAGGGGCTGATGCCGTGGTTTGAGGTGCCTGATCGCGCCACGGCACACACCCCCATGGCATTTGGCCACTGGAGCACGCTGCGTGGGGCCGAGCGCCCGCACTTGTTGCCGCTGGATACCGGCTGCGTGTGGGGCGGCTGCCTAAGTGCCGTGGAGCTGTGTGCCCATGGCGGCGCGCCGCGCTGGCACCAAGTGGATTGCGCCACCGCGCAAAACCCACGGGACGTTTAGTGGCTGGTACCCGAGGTTTCGGTACTGGGCTGTGCAGCCGC
>JALRBF010000213.1 GCA_023262365.1 Burkholderiaceae bacterium | reverse complement strand
GGCTTGAAACTCAAGTTGCCCGCCGCCAATTGAGCCGGCCAAGGCGTGCGGCCATACCAGCAGCCACGCGTCGGTGCCGCGCGGCACCGAACCCTGCACGCGCACCACTTGCACCAATACCGCGGCTTGCTGGGCCAGGCGCTGCGCGCTGCGCGCCAGTTCGGTGTGGCTCATGCGGGGCCTTTAGGCTGCGGCGCGTTGCGCCTCGCAGGCAAGCAAAATGCGCTCGGGAGTGGCCGGGGCGCTTAACTGGGGCACACCGCCCAAGCTGGCCACGGCATCGCGCAGGGCAAAAAAGCTCGACAACGCCAACATCAGCGGCGGCTCGCCGGTGGCTTTGCTGCGGTTGGGGGTGGGTTTAACGTTTTCGTTGTCGAACAAGTGCACGTTAAAGCGCTGTGGAATGTCCCCGGCGACCGGGATTTTGTAGGTGCTGGGGCCGTGGGTAAGCAGCTTGCCGGAACGGCTCCATATCACCTCTTCCATGGTGAGCCAACCCATGCCCTGAACGTACCCCCCCTCAATTTGGCCCCGGTCAATGGCAGGGTTGATGGAGCGGCCCACGTCGTGCACGATGTCAACGCCGCGCAGCCACCATTCGCCGGTTTCGGTGTCAATTTCTACCTCGGTCACCGCCGCCCCGTAGCAGTAGTAGTAAAACGCGCGGCCTTGTAGGGTGTTGAAGTCGTAGGCGATTTCGGGCGTGCGGTAAAAGCCGGTGCTGCTAAGCGACACGCGGTCGAGCCAGGCTTGCTTAACCAAGTCGTCCCACGCCACGCGCTGCTCGCCGGCGCTGGCCCAGCCACCCGCCAGCTGCACCTGCTCGGCGCCACAACCGAGCATGCCAGCGGCCACTTGGGTTAGGCGCTCGCGCAGCGCCTCGCAGGCGTTGCCGATGGCCGCGCCGTTGATGTCGGCCCCGCTGGAGGCGGCGGTGGCCGAGGCGTTGGGCACTTTTTGTGTGTCGGTGGCGGTGACCCGAATTTTGTGCACCGGCACGCCCAAGCCATCGGCGGCAACTTGCGCCATTTTGGTGTTGAGACCTTGGCCCATTTCGGTGCCGCCGTGGTTGACGCTTACCGAGCCGTCCATGTAAATGTTAACGAGCGCGCCGCCTTGGTTGAGCATGGTGGCGGTAAAAGAAATGCCAAATTTCAGCGGCGTAAGTGACAAGCCACGTTTGCGCTGGCTGTGTGCGGCGTTAAACGCCGCGACTTCGGCGCGACGCTGGGTGTAGCCGGCACGTTGGGCCACTTCGTCGATCACGCGGTCGGCCACAAAGTCTTCAATAACTTGGCCGTACTGGGTGGTGAGGCTTTGCGGGTCGCCCGATTGCTTGGGGTCGCGGTACAGGTTGACGCGACGCACCTCGAGCGGGTCTTTGCCTAAGCGGTTGGCAATTTCTTCGATGACGGTTTCAATGCCAAACATGCCTTGCGGCCCACCGAAGCCGCGAAACGCGGTGGCGCTTTGGGTGTGGGTTTTGCAGCGGTGGCTGATGGCGTGCAAATGCGGCAGGTAATAACAGTTGTCAATGTGCAGCAGCGCGCGGTCGTTAACGGGGCCCGAAAAATCGGTGCTGTAGCCGCAGCGTGAGGCCAGTTCAAAGTCGGCGGCCACGATGCGGCCGTCGTCGTCGTAGCCCACGTCGTAGCGAATACGAAAATCGTGCCGCTTGCCGGTGATCATCATGTCGTCGTCGCGGTTAACGCGTAACTTAACCGGGCGGCGCAGTTTGTGCGCGGCCAACGCCGCGCTTTGCGAAAAGATGCTGGCGTTGCCCTCTTTGCCACCAAAGCCGCCCCCCATGCGGCGGCAAATCACCTCCACGTCTTTGGTGCTTAGGTTAAGCGCCGCGGCGGCTTCGCGTTGGTTGCCGTCGGGGTGTTGGGTGGACACGTAAAGGGTAAGTTGGCCGTCTTCGCGCGGCACGGCGTAGGTGATTTGCCCTTCAAGGTAAAACTGCTCTTGCTGCCCGCATTCGGTTTGGCCCTGAAT
>JALRBF010000156.1 GCA_023262365.1 Burkholderiaceae bacterium | reverse complement strand
GCACGCGCAACATGCAGAACTTCGACCTGCTGAAGGCCGTGGGTCAGCAGGCGCGCCCGGTGTTGCTTAAGCGGGGGCTGGCCAACATCGAGTCGCCAGCGGACACCCAAGCGGCGTTGGCCGCCGGGGCGGTGGGCGTGGGGTTGTTTCGCAGCGAGTTTTTGTACATGGGTCGTACCGAGCAAGGGCTGACGCTGCTGCCCAGCGAAGACGAACAGTACGAAGCCTACACCAAAGCGGTACGTGGCATGCGTGGCTTGCCCACCACCATTCGCACCGTAGACGTTGGGGCGGACAAACCCCTGGGCCAAACGCGCGAGGCGTTTGAAAACCCTGCGCTGGGCTTGCGCGCCGTGCGCTGGAGCCTGGCCGACACCGACATGTTTCGCACCCAGCTGCGGGCCTTGTTGCGCGCGGCGGTGCATGGCCCGGTTGAGGTGTTGGTACCCATGTTGTCGCAACGTGCCGAAATTGAGGCCACACGCGAGCAACTGGCGCGGGCACGCCACGAACTTGATGCCGCGGGCGTGACCTACGCGCCGGTGCGTCTGGGCGCCATGATCGAGGTACCAGCCGCAGCGCTAAGCGTCCCCATGTTTTTGCGCTATTTCGATTTTTTGTCGATTGGCACCAACGACTTGATTCAGTACATCCTGGCGGTGGACCGCACCGATGATCGGGTGGCGCATTTGTACGACCCCTTGCACCCGGTGGTGTTGCACCTGATTGGCCAGGTCATTGCCCAAGGCCAAGCCGCAGGCAAGCCCGTGGCGGTGTGCGGCGAAATGGCCGGCGATGTGGAGCACACCGCGTTGCTGTTGGGGTTGGGGTTGCGCGAGTTCTCCATGCACCCATCGCACCTGTTGGAGGTGAAAGAGCGCATACTCTCGGCCGACGTGGGCGCTCTGACGCACTGGGTGCAGCAGGCATTGGCCAGCGACAACCCGGCCGAGGTGTTGGCCCGCGCGCCTTAAGGGGTTGGGGTGGGGGTTAGCCCCGCGGCGTGCGCTTGCACGTCGGCGTGGTAGCTTGAACGCACCATGGGCCCCACAGCCGCGTGCACAAACCCCATGGCCTTGGCTTGGGCTTCAAGGTAGGCAAAGGTCTCGGGCGTGACGTAGCGCCGCACCGGCAAATGGTGGGTGCTGGGCGCAAGGTACTGACCCACCGTGATCATGTCAATGTCGTGGGCGCGCATGTCGCGCATGACGTGCAAAATTTCTTCATCGGTTTCGCCCAAGCCCACCATGATGCCGCTTTTGGTGGGCACGTTGGGGTGCAGCGCCTTAAATTTTTTTAGCAAATTCAGGCTAAAGGCGTAGTCCGACCCGGGCCTGGCCTGGGCATAAAGCCGCGGCACCGTCTCCAGGTTGTGGTTCATCACGTCGGGCGGGGCGGCGCGCAAAATGCCCAGGGCGCGGTCATCGCGACCACGAAAATCGGGCACCAAAATTTCGATTTGCGTGGCCGGCGAGGCCGCCCGAACGGCCTCGATGCACGCCACAAAGTGGGCCGCGCCGCCGTCACGTAAGTCGTCGCGGTCCACGCTGGTGATCACCACATAGCGCAGCCCCAACGCGGCAATGGTGTCCGCCAGGTTGGCCGGCTCCTCAGCGTCCAGCGGGTCGGGCCGGCCGTGGCCCACGTCGCAAAACGGGCGACGTCGCGTGCACTTGTCGCCCATGATCATGAACGTGGCCGTGCCCTTGCCAAAGCATTCGCCAATGTTGGGGCACGAGGCTTCTTCGCACACCGTGTGCAACTTGTGCTGGCGCAAGATGGATTTGATTTCGTAAAACCGGCTGTTCACGCTGCCGGCCTTGACGCGAATCCATTCGGGTTTTTTGAGCACCTCCGCGCTGGCCACCTTAATGGGTATGCGGGCCACCTTGTCCGCGGATTTTTGCTTGAGGGTGGGGTTGGAGGGCGTGGTCATGGCAAGGATGTGGCGTGGGTGGCCAACAGCGTGCACAGGTGCGCGCTTAAGGTGGCCTGCACGGCGTGCAAGTCGCCGCGCACCCCCATTGTACGAAGGTCGGTGGCGGCCAAGCCCGCGTAGCCGCACGGGTGAATCAAGCCATACGGTCGCAGGTCCATGGCCACGTTGAGCGCCAGGCCGTGGTACGTGCAGTGGCGGTGCACCTTAACCCCCAAGGCCGAGATTTTGGCCAACCCGTCAAACGCCGTGGGTTCGCTGGCGTCGCGTTGCAGGCGCCGGTGCGCCGCAGGCGATTCGGGTTGCACGTATACCCCAGGTGCGCCCCGTACCCGGTGGCCAGTTAGGCCCCAGTCTGACAGCGTGCGCAGCACCGCCTCTTCAAGCCGGTAAACGTACTCTTTGACGAAGTACGCGCGACGCTGCAAATCCAGCAGCGGATAGGCCACGATTTGCCCCGGGCCGTGGTAGGTGACTTGGCCGCCACGGTCGGTGGCAATAACCTCAATGTCGCCCGGGGCCAGCAGGTGCTCGGCTTTGCCCGCCAAACCCTGGGTGAACACGGGGGGGTGTTGGCCAAGCCACAACGCGTCTTCGCTTTGCGGGCCGCGCCCGTGCGTAAAGGCGCGCATGGCCTGCCAAGTGGGCGCGTAGGGCACCAGCCCCAAATGCTGCACCAACATAGGGCGTTACAACACCACCCGAACCAAGGGGTGGGTGCTTAGGGTTCGGTACAGCTCGTCGAGTTGGGCGCGGCTGTGTACCCGCACCGTTAGCGTAAGCCCCACGTAGTTACCGGCGCGGCTGGGGCGCACCTGCACGTCGTCGGCCCGCACGCTGGGGTCTACGCTATGCGCCACGTGCAACACCGCGGGCAGCAGGTCGTCGTGGCGCGGCCCCATGACCTTGATGGGAAAGTCGCACGGGTAGGTGATGAGCGATTCGCTGGACGACGTCATGTTGGTATTGTGCCCCGGCGCGGCGGGTACCATGCGGGGCATGAACGCACCCAACCCGTGGGACGAACCGCCCGAGCCACACCCGCCAGCCTGGAGTGCGGCGCAGGCCCAGGCCTGGCGCGCCCGAGGCGGTCTGCCCGGCCCGTGGCGCGCGGTGCGCTGGCAGCTGGCCGCAGCGGTTGTGGCTGTGGCCGTGGCCAGCGTGGGGTTTGACGGCAGCGTGGCGCGCAGCGTAGCCTACGGCGCGGGGGCTGCGGTGGTGCCCAGCGCCGTCATGGCCTTGGCCATGCGTGGGGCGCTGATGCGCGCGGCGCAGGGGCACGCGGCCATGTCCCTCATGACGCTGTTGGCCTACGAAATGCTCAA
>JALRBF010000117.1 GCA_023262365.1 Burkholderiaceae bacterium | reverse complement strand
GCTCCTGGACCAAAACCGACTGTCTGCAAGTCGTGGCGGAGAACGGAACCTGCGCCTTCACCACGCCGACCGAGAACGCCGCCTTGCTGAAAAGCTGGCTCGCAGGTTCGGAAGCCGCCAACTGCGACGTCACCGAGGCCCGTCTGATGGGACGCAACGACAACGGCATGTTCTATGAGGCCAAATGCGCTGGCGCCGATGGCGTCATGCCATGCCCGCCCCGCGCTTGGCGACAGCCGGAGTTTGCGACAATGGTCGACTGGAAAAAATGTAGGGAAGGTTCGAGAACATGAGTTTTCAGATTATTGTGCAACCCAGCGCGTTGCAGTTTGAAGCCGGTGCCGACGAGACCCTGTTGGGGGCGGCGATTCGCCAAGGCGTGGGGCTGCCTTATGGCTGCCGCGACGGCGCCTGTGGCTCGTGCAAGTGCCGCAAACTCAGCGGCGAGGTGACCTTAGGGCCGCACCAAAGCAAGGCACTAAGCGAGCAAGAAAAGCAAGACGGCCTGATTTTGGCCTGCTGCGCCACGGCCCAAAGCGATGTGGTGCTCGAGTCCAAGCAGGTGGTGCCAGCGGGTGAGTTTCCGATTAAAAAAATGCCGGCACGCATCAGCGAGCTCGACCGGCTCAGCGACGACGTGATTCGCCTGCGCTTGCAACTGCCAGCCAACGAGACGTTTCAGTACCGCGCCGGGCAGTACGTGGAGTTTTTGTTGCGCGACGGCGACCGGCGCAGCTACTCGATGGCCAACGCGCCGCACACGCAAGCCGAGCAGCCGGGGGTGGAGCTGCACCTGCGCCACATGCCAGGGGGCAAGTTCACCGACCAAGTCTTTGGCAGCATGAAGGTGCGCGACATCGTGCGCATTGAGGGGCCGTATGGCAGCTTCTTTTTGCGCGAAGACAGCGACGCCCCCATGGTGTGGGTGGCCTCGGGCACGGGCTTTGCGCCCATTAAGGCGTTGCTCGAGCACATGATGTTTAGGCAAATCACGCGCCCCACCACACTGTACTGGGGCGGGCGGCGCCCGCAAGACCTGTATTTGCACGACTGGCTGCAAGGCGTGGTGGCGCAGTTGCCACACGTCACGTACGTGCCGGTCGTCTCGGACGCCACCGAGCAAGACGCCTGGCTAGGCCGCACCGGCTTTGTGCACCGCGCGGTGCTGGAGGATTTTGCCGACTTGTCGGGCCACCAGGTGTACGCCTGTGGCGCGCCGATTGTGGTGGATTCGGCGCGGCGCGATTTTGTGCAGCAGCGCGGCTTGCCCGACGAAGCGTTTTTTGCCGACAGCTTCACCAGCGCGGCCGATAGCGCCGGCACCTAAGCGCGCGGGTCGGGCTCGAAGGTGACCACGTGGTGCACCTCGGGCCGAATGCCCACCCACTCGCCAACTTGATGGTTGTGGTGGCTGGGCACGTGCGCCAACACCTGCTCGCCACTGGCGAGTTGTAGGGTGTACAAAAAGGTTGAACCACGAAACACCTTGCGCACGATGCGGGCCTTCATGGCCGCGTCGTCGTCGTGCACGATGTCGTCGGCTCGCAGCAGCAAATCGGCCTGCGTGGCGCCCTCGCGGCTGGCCGCCCAGTGGCATACGGCCGGGTCGTCGAGCACGCCCAAGGCGGTGTGCACCGCGCGTTGTGGCGTGTCGTCCACGCGGGCACCCAGCACCACACCGTGCCCAGTGAACTGCGCCACAAACCGATTGGCTGGGCGGTGGTACAGGGTGTAGGGGTCGTCCCACTGCAGCAACTCGCCCTCGCGCATCACACCCACCTTGTCGCCCAGGGCAAAGGCTTCGAGTTGGTCGTGGGTCACAAACAAGGCCGTGACCTCGGCTTGTTTGAGCACCTGACGCACGTCGCTGGCGAGGCGCTCGCGTAAATCCATGTCAAGGTTAGAAAACGGCTCATCAAGCAACAACACATCGGGCTTGGGCGCCAGCGCCCGCGCCAAGGCCACGCGCTGCTGTTGCCCGCCCGAGAGTTGATGCGGGTAGCGCGCCTGCAGCCCCGGCAGTTGCACCTGCTCGAGCAAATCGGCCACGCGCGCTTGGGCCTTTGGGGTGGGCCAATGGGCGATGCCAAAGGCAATGTTTTGCGCCACGCTTAGGTGGGGAAACAACGCGTAGTCTTGAAACACCACGCCCACCTTGCGCCGCTCGGGCGGCACGTGGGTGGCCGGGCCAGCCACCTCGTTGCCCCCTAGGCGTATGCTGCCTTGGGTTAAGGGCATTAAGCCGGCCAAGGCACGAATAAGTGAGGTTTTGCCGCAGCCCGAAGGCCCCATGAGCACGCCGATTTCGCCCTGTGCCAAGCCCAGGCTGACGCCTTGGACCACGGCGCCCGCGCGCCCGGGCACCTGCAACGACACCTGTTGAATCTCGACTTGCATAGCGCCAGATTGTAGGCAGCACCCGGCTTCTACAATCTCAGCCACGGGAGGAATGGCCGTGTGGCGTGTGTTAATTGGCTTGAGCTTGGGCTTGCTGGGGCTGCCGGTGTTGGCGGTGCTGGCGTCTTGGCTATGGCTGGACGCCCAGGTGCTGGCGGTGTGGCGCGACTTGGCCGAGACGGTGCTGCTGCCGTACTCGTTGGCCACGGCGGCGCTGGCCGTGGGTGTGGTGGCCGGCGTGCTGCTGCTGGGCGGTGGCGCGGCGTTGCTGATTGCCTCGTTTGATTTTCCGCTGCGTGGGCTGCTGGGGTGGGCGCTGGTGCTGCCCATGGCGCTGCCGGCGTACGTTACCGCCTACGCCTACACCGACTGGTTGCAGTACAGCGGCCCGGTGCAAACCGCGCTGCGCGAGGCCTTGGGATGGCAAGGTGCGGTGCTGCCCGAGATTCGCAGCCTTCCCGGGGCCATCGGGGTGTTTGTGCTGGCGCTGTACCCCTACGTGTACGTGCTGGGGCGTGGCGCCCTGGCCGAGCGCTCGGTGTTGCTGCTTGAGGCGGCGCAAACGCTGGGCGCTGGCCGGTGGCAGCGGCTGTGGCGCGTGGCGCTGCCCTTGGCTCGGCCGGCCTTGCTTGCTGGGGCGGCCCTGGCGCTCATGGAGACGCTGGCCGACTACGGGGTGGTGAGCTACTTTGGCGTGCCCACTTACACGGCTGGCGTGTACAAAGCGTGGCTGAGTTGGGACCAGCCCGCCGCCGCCGCGCAGTTGGCCACGCTGCTGCTGCTGGTGGTAACCGTGGTGTGGCTGGCCGAGCGACGCGCACAAAGCCGGTTGCGCTTTGCGCAGGTCAAAGGTGCGCGTCGCGTGCCGACCCCGCGTGTGCCGCTAAGCGGCTGGGCCGCGGCCGCGGCCTGTGTGGCGTGTGCGCTGCCGGTGTTGCTGGGGTTTGCGCTGCCGGTGCTGGGTATGCTGCTGCGGCTGCTGCAAACCCCCGATGAGGTGGGCGTGCCGTGGCCGCGCTTTGTGCAGTGGACGTGGAACAGCCTGCGCCTGGGGCTCATCACGGCGTTGCTGGCCGTGGCCGCAGCCCTGTGGCTGGGCTTTGAACAACGGCAACGCCCAACGGGCTGGGCAACGTGGCTGGGCCAAGGTTTGGGGCTGGGTTACGCCATTCCGGGGGCGGTGGTGGTGGTGGGTTTGCTGGCCCCGGTGCTGGCGCTGCAAGCGGTGTGGCCAGCCAACCCGCTGGCTGCCATCATTACCGGCACCTCGGTGGGGCTGGTGTGGGCGTACCTGGTGCGGTTTGTGGCCGTGGCCATGCAATCGATACAAAGCGGCTACACGCAACTGCCCGCCGCCCTGGACGACAGCGCCCGCACACTGGGCCGCAGCGGCTGGCGCCTGTGGCGTGACGTGCACCTGCCGCTGCTGCGTCGCCCCATGGCCGCCGCGGGCTTGCTGGTGGCCGTGGACGTGATGAAAGAGCTGCCGGCCACGCTGGTGCTGCGGCCGTTTAACAGCGACACCCTAGCCGTGGTGACTTACCAACTGGCGCGCGACGAACGCTTGGGCGAGGCGGCGCTGCCGGCGCTGATGCTGGTTGCCATTGGCTTGCTGCCCATTGTGTGGTTAAGCCGGCGGCTGAACGATACTAACTGAGAATCATTCTCATTCAATGCTATAGTACGCGCTCGTTTGAACGAGCCCTTTACCCCTATTGATGGAGTGTTTCATGCGTGCCAGTGGCATCCCCCCCTTTGGTCGATTCGTCGCGCGTGCGCTGCTGCTGGGCAGCGTCCTGTGCGGTGCCGTGCAAGCCCAAGGCGTGCTTAACGTGTACTCGGCGCGCCACTACCCCAGCGACGAGGCCTTGTACGCGGCGTTTACCCAACAAACCGGCATTCGCATTCAGCGCGTTGACGCCGACGACGCGGGTTTGGTGGCGCGCCTCAAGGCCGAGGGGCAGCAGTCGCCGGCCGATGTGGTGTTGATGGTGGACGCCTCCCGCCTGTGGCGCGCCGAACAAGACGGCCTGTTTGCGCCCATGCAGGACGCCGTGTTGCAGGCGCGGGTGCCGCGCGCGCTGCGAGGCCAAGACCAAGGTCAGGGCCCGCACTGGTGGGGTATTTCCACCCGCGCCCGGGTGGTGGTGTACGACCCCAAGCGCGTCAAGCCCGAGCAAGTGGCCACTTACCAAGGCTTAGCCAACCCAGCGCTTAAGGGCTTGCTGTGCACGCGCAGTGGCGCACATCCGTACAACCTGTCGTTGTTTGGGGCCTACCTTGCGCACACCAACGAGGCCCGCGCGCGCGACTGGCTGGGTGGGTTGGTGGCCAACATGGCGCGCCCGCCGCGCGGCGGCGACACCGACCAAATTCGCGGCGTGGCCTCGGGCGAGTGCGGCGTGGCCCTGGCCAACAGCTACTACGTGGCCCGGTTGATGCGCTCACCGCGCCCCGCCGACCGGCAAGTGATGGCTAAGGTGGCGCTGGCGTTTCCCTCGCTGCAAGGCCAGGGCACCGGTTACTCGGGCATCGAGAACCCGCTGTTCTTCAAGGACAACACCCGCATGTACTATGGCGACGCCAAGAACACCGTGGGCGAGCTGCTGACCAAGATCAGCTGAGCCTTGCTG
>JALRBF010000313.1 GCA_023262365.1 Burkholderiaceae bacterium | reverse complement strand
GCACGCGGCGCCACGCGTTGCACCACCCGGCGCACGGCCCAACCCAAGTCCAGCGGCGCATAGGCCAGTTGGGCTTGCCCCTGGCCAAGTGCTTGCGCAAATTGCGCCTGCGCCTCGCGCCGTCCGGCCGGGGTAAGCGTGGTAATAAATAACGGGTAACCCGCTTGAAGCAGCGCATGCCAAAGCGGCGCGGCGCCGCGCAATTCACCCAGCGAGGCCGCGTGCACCCAAACCGGGCGTGTGGTTGTGGGCGCCACCCCGCCCAAGCGCTCGGCCCAGTGTGCACGGTATTCGGGCTCACGGCGACCACGCCAAGCAAAGTAGACAAAAACCAGTGGCCATGCCACCTGCCACAGCAGCGCCACAAACTGCCAAAACCAGCTTACGTGCAAGGGGAGGCGAGGCGAGGGACGAAGCAACCAGGAACCACCGTTGAGTTTGTGTAGCATGCGCAGTGTAAAGCCCCTTTTGCCGCGCATGAACCCAACCCCGCCTTCACCCTGGACCGCCGTTATTCCCATGCGGGCGGGCTCGCGTGGGTTGCCCAACAAAAATCTGCTGCCCCTGGCTGGCCAGCCGCTGTTTTGGCACAGCCTGCAACACGCCCAGCAAGCTGGGGCAGCCCGCGTGTGCATCACCACCGACATTGCACCGCTTGACCTACCCCCGGCCCTGAACCTGCCGGTGCAGGTGCTCACCCGACCGGCCCATCTGGCTGCCGATGACACACCCATGCTGCCGGTGCTGCAGCACCTGCTAACCCAAACCGACCTCATCGGCACGTTGGTGCTGCTGCAGCCCACCTCGCCGCTGCGCCAGGCCGTCGATATTGCGCAGGCCTTGGCCTTGCACCGCAGCGGCGCCCACGACCTGGTGATGACGGTGACCGAGGCCGACCGTGGCGTGCTGAAATGGGGCCAACGCGAAGGCGAGCGGTTTGTGCCGCTGGGCTCACCCGAGATGTGTTTTGCCAACCGGCAAAGCCTACCGCCCGTGGTGCGGCCCAACGGTGCGGTGTATGTGTTTGACGCCGACTGGCTGCGCGCGCACGGCACGCTGGCCACGCCGCGCACCGGTGTGGTGGTGATGCCACCCGAGCGCAGCCAAGACATTGATAATGCGAATGACATGGCGCGCTGTGAAGCCTTGTTGTCGTCTACGCCCAACCCAACCACCGCATGAACACCTTTGAACTTGCCGACCGCCCCATAGGCCCCGCGTACCCGCCCTTGGTGGTGGCCGAAATCGGTATCAACCACGGCGGCAGTCTTGAAGTGGCCAAGGGTATGGTGCGTGCCGCTGCCTTGGCTGGGTGCGAAATCGTTAAGCACCAAACCCACGTGCTCGAAGACGAAATGACGCCCGAGGCCAAAACCATTTTTCCGCCCAACGCCGACAAGTCGATTTGGGACGTGATGCAAGACTGCGCGCTGAGCCTAAGCGACGAGGAAAGCCTTAAGCAATACGCCGAATCGTTGGGTTTGATTTACCTGTCTACGCCATTTTCCAGAGCGGCGGCCGATTTTTTGCACGACCTTGGCGTGGTGGGCTTTAAGATTGGCTCGGGCGAATGCAACCACGTGCCCTTGGTGCGTCACATCGCGCGCATGGGCAAGCCCGTCATCATGAGCACGGGCATGCAAACCATTGACGGCTTGCGCCCCTCGGTGCAGGCCTTGCGCGACGCGGGCGTGGGCTACGCCTTGCTTGAATGCACCAACCTTTATCCCTCGCCACCCGAGATCGTGAGCCTGCAAGGCATGGACGAACTGCGCACCGCGTTTGACGACGCGGTGGTGGGGTTTTCTGACCACAGCATTGGCCCGGCCATGGCGCTTGCGGCGCTGGGGCGTGGCGCGTGCATCATCGAGCGGCACTTCACCGACAGCCGCTACCGGCAAGGCCCCGACATCGCCTGCTCCATGGACCCCGCCGAGCTGCGCTACTTGGTGGACCGTGCCAAAGAAATTCACACCGCGCTGCGCAACGCTAAGCACCGATCAGCGCCCGAGGACGCGGTGTACCGCTTTGCCCGTGGCTCGGTGGTGGCCGAGCGCGACTTGGCCGCCGGCCACGTGTTGACTGAGGGCGACCTGTGGGCGCGCCGCCCGGGTACGGGCGAAATTTCGGTGCAACACATGGACGCCCTGATGGGCCACACCCTGGCCGTGCCCCTGCGGCGTAACCAGCAGCTGCGCTGGGCGGACATGGTGGACGTGCCGCCCAAGGCGCAGGACTGAGTATGAGCCAACGCTTGCTGTTTGTAACAGGTACGCGCGCCGACTACGGCAAACTTGAGCCACTGGCTCATGCAGCGTTAACGGCCGGCTACGACGTGAGCTTTTTTGTGACCG
>JALRBF010000178.1 GCA_023262365.1 Burkholderiaceae bacterium | reverse complement strand
GGCTTGCGTGAAGGTTTGCTCGAAACTGCGAAAGTATCCGGTCAGGTTCGGGCGTCCGAATTCGTTATTAAAAGCCGCTGCACCCAGCGGGCCGTCGCGCATGATGGCGAAGGCGCTGGCAATGTGGCTGGGGGCATGGTGCGGCGGCGGCTCGCTGCCGGGCCAATGCAGCGCCGAGACGCTGTAACCCGTTAAGCCGGCCTTGGGCAGCGCGCCGCGGCCGGTGGCGCCTTCGTCACGTATTTCGCCTCCGGCACCCGTGGCCGCCCCCGGCCATGGGCTGATGGCGGTGGGGTGGTTGTGCGTTTCCACCTTCATGAGTACATGGCGTAACTCGGGCTTGAGCGTGTAGGCCGCTGGGGCAGCATGTCCGGCGGCGCTGAAATGCTTGACGCGTTGGCCTTGCATCACCGCGGCGTTGTCGGCGTAGGCCACCACCGTGCCCTCGGGGTGTTGGGCGTGGGTGTGGCGAATCATGTCAAACAGGCTCATGTCCTGCACATGGCCATCGATGTCAAAGGTGGCGTTAAAAATTTTGTGCCGGCAGTGCTCGCTGTTGGCCTGGGCAAACATCATCAGCTCCACCTCGGTGGGGTTGCGCCCCAAACCCAAGAACGCCTGCGCGAGGTAGTCCATCTCATCGTCGTCCAAGGCCAAGCCCATGGCATGGTTGGCTTGGCGCAGCGCGTTGGCGCCCTGCTCCCGCAGGGGAACATGCTGGGTTGGCTGGGCGGTGGGGGCGTCAAACACTTGCCACAGTTGGTCGGCATGGGTGAACACGGTCTCGGTCATGCGATCGTGCAAGCCGGCGGCCACGCGCGGCCATACCGAATCGGCGGGCGCCGGCGGCTGGCCATCCGGCCACGTCAGCTGCCAGCACCACAGGCGCTCGAGGCGTTGCACGGCAACGCCGGCATTGGCGGCCAAATCGACCGCCTTGGTGCCCCACGCCGACACGGTACCCACCCGCGGCGCCACCCACAACCGACGCGTATTGGGCGCAGGCGCCACCGGCGTGTCAATTGGCTCGGCCGCTAGTAAGCGGGCCAGTTGCTGGGTATCCAAGGCGCCAAGCCGCGTGGTTTGCGCCACGTACCAAGGGCTCACCACCACCTCCACGGCCGCACCCAACTCAGCTTGCAGCCATGGCTGGGCGTGACGCAACGAGGGAGCAAAACCAAACGAAACGGATGGACCAATAAAAAGCGCGGGGGGTAGGGTCACCAGCAAACGACCAAAAGGTGAGTGGAGCATGCGATTTTACGAGGTTGAGCCCCGTGCAACGCTTGCGCTACGATAGGCCAGCGCCAGGCGTGCACCCCAGATGCGCCAGCGCCACCCAGCGCCCTGACCATGACTGCCCTGCCCGATGCCCTTGTGAATCAAGCCCTGCTTGAGACGGTGTGCTGGCGTGCCTGGCCCGAGCAAGGCAACCAGCGCCTGGCCGATGCCTTGCAAGCCCTAAGCGCGTACGCCAGCGACACGGCCAGCACCCAAGCCATTGCCGCGGCACACGATGCGTTGCAAGACCCCAACCCCGAGCAAGCCAGTGCGGCCATTGCAAGGCACCTAAGCGCACCGCAGGGGGCGCCGGAGGCGGCTGCGCCGGCGTCAACCGACTGGGTGGCCGAAGCGCTGGAATGGCTGGACCAAGCCCAGGCAGCCTTGCTGCAACTCGAGACCCAGCCACAAGACCCCCACGCCATGCAGCGCCTCAAGCGGGCGCTGCACACGGTAAAGGGCGGCGCGGGGCTTAGCGCGCGCCACGCGCTGGGCCAGCACATGCACGGGCTGGAGCAGCAACTGGCCGAGTCCACCCCAGCCCTTGCCACCGATACCTTGCTGCAAGGCTTAGACCAAGCGCGCGCCCTACTCACGGGCGCGCAAGAGGCCACGGCCCAGGCCATGTCGTGGCGGCTCGACCCCGCACAAATGGACGACTTGCAAGCGCGCTGCGACGATTTGCTGCAACTGCAACACCAACTGCAACAAAGCCCCGCGGCCCAGGCCCCTGCCGTGCTGGCCCAGATGGTGCGCCACAGCAAACGCCTGGCCCAATACATGCAAACCCTGCGCCTGCAACCGCTGCAACCCCTGCTTGACGCCATGCAGCGCGTGGTGCGCGACGCGGCCAAAGCCCAACAAAAAGACGTGGCGCTGCACATCAGTGGCGGCCACACCACGCTGGACTCGGGCATGGTGCAAGCCCTGCGGGAGCCGCTTACCCACTTGCTGCGTAACGCCGTGGCGCACGGCATTGAGCCCGCCCAGCTTAGGCAACAACGGCAAAAGCCCAGCCAGGGCCATATCCACTTAACCGTCAGCCTCACCGGCGGCTTGGTGCAACTGACCATTGAAGACGACGGCGCGGGCATTGACGAGGCGGCGCTGCGCACCCGCGCGGCCCAAGCCGAGGACGTGCCGCTGATTGCGCTGCTGGCCCGCCCGGGGCTGAGTGCGGCCAGCCACACCGACACCGTCGCCGGGCGCGGCATGGGGGTGCACGCCGCGCAACAAGCGGTGCAAGCCCTAGCGGGCACACTAAGCGTCACGCACGAGCCGCAGCAAGGCTGCTGCTGGCGCATGACCCTGCCGCAGTCGCTGGCGCTGCAAGAGGTGGTGCACGTCAGCGTGGGCGCGCACGCCATGCTCATTCCTGCGGTGCATGTGTTGCGCGTGGTTGACCCCACGCACACCCTAGACGACCCCCAAGCCCCCCGCACCGCCTTGCACGCATACGCGTGTTTTGCGCCGCACCCCGCGCCGGCCAACCGCCCCACCCCCTGGCAGGTTTGGCTGCAGTCCGGCGCTGGGCACTACCGACTGCTGGTAGACCAAGTGCACGGCGTGCATGAGGTGCTGGTTCGCCCAGCCGACCCGCTGCTAGCCAACGTGGCGCACTTGGCTGGCCACGCCCGACTGCCCGACAATCGCGTGGCCTGCGTGATTCACCCCGACCCCCTGTACTACGCTTTGCAACGCGCCCTTGGCAAGGACACCACCCCATGCGCACCCTGACCATCACCCAACGCGTCTTCTCGGTTTACGTCATGACCATTGCACTGGTGGCCGGCTTTGGCTGGCTGGCTTACCAGGCCATCACCCACACCACACAAGAGGTGGACGAGGTGTCGCAAAACCACGTGCCCCGCACCGTGTTGCTGTCTGACATCAACGAAGTGATGAACGCCAACGAGTTTCTTGGCTCGGTGTACCTGTACGCCAGCACCGAGCAACGCCGCAGCATGATTGACGCCTACGACGCCAGCCGCCAACGTCGCGACGCGCTGATGAAACAGCTGCACACGCTGGACCACGCCTTTACCCAAAGCCAGGCCATGAGCGTATTGGATAAAGCCATTGCCGACATCGACGCGGCCGTCTTGGCCTTTACCGCGGCGGTGCAACAAGGCCGTATCAGCAGCCTGGCCGACAGCCCCATTGCGCTGCGCCTAGAGACCCAACGCCAGGCCGCGCAGCAGGTGCTCTTTGACCTGATCAATCAGGCCCAAGGCCAAGTCATGTCGCGCAGCCAAGACGTGACCACCCAACTGCGGCAGCTGCAAACCCAAGCCCTTGCCATGGTGGCCGCGGTCATGGCGCTCACGCTCATTGCTGGGGCCGCAGCCAGCCGTGGCATCAAGCACTTGCTGCTGGGCGCCACCGAGCGGCTCAAGCGCAGCACCAACGCCAACCGCGACCACGTCAGCCAGCTCAACGACACCAGCCAAAGCCTGGTGCAAGGCGTGGCGCAACAAGAACAAGCCGTGGATGCCGTGAGCCGCGCCTTGGCCGAGGCCAACCGCCGCACCCACGAGACCGTGCGCGAGGCCAGCACCGCGCGCGACCAAACCCGCGAGGCCCAGCAATCGGCGCAAAACGGCCTGCAGGCCATGCATGACCTGCAGCAAGCCATGCAAGACGTGCAGCGCTCGGCCAAAGAAATGGCCTACATGGTGCGCAGCATCGACGACATTGCCAGCCAAACCAACATGTTGGCGCTCAACGCCGCGGTGGAGGCGGCGCGCTCGGGCCAAGCTGGCGCTGGCTTTGGTGTGGTCGCCGACGAGGTGCGCGAACTCGCCCAGCGCAGCGCCGAGGCCGCCAAGGACACCGCGCGCCGCATTGACATGGCCATGGCCGGCGCCCGCGCTGGCATGGACAGCTGCGGCGCCATGGCGTTGGCACTGCAAGGTATCGTGCAGCAAGTCAGCAGCGCCGACGAGGCCGCCCAACGCATTGCCGAGGCCGCCCGCATGCATGCAGGCGAACTGCAACACATGGCCCAAGGCATGGACGACGTGCAACAAGTGGCGCAACAAACCCAACGCCACGCACAAGAGACGCGCCGCGTGGCGGAAGCACTGGCCGCGCAAACCCGCATGCACAGCGAATTGATGCTGGCGCTGCAACGCATGGTGCAGCCGCAGGCCGCTCCCCACCCCAGCCCCGAGGCCACCCAGCGCCCTTGGCCGGCGGCCAAACCGGTGGCGGCGCTGGGGCACAGCAGCGAGGAGACGCTGGTGCCCACAGCCAACCGAGTGCGCAGCCCCAGCCGCTGAGACCATGGCCACGCCCCGCGACCGACGCCACCGCCTGGCCCACGCCAACCCGTCGCTGGCGCTACACACACCAAGTGGCTGCTGGGTGGTGCCCATGACCGCGGTGGTACAGGTGCTGCCAGCCACGGCCCTTACCCCCTTGCCGCTGGCCCCCGCGGCCGTGTTGGGCCTGCTGCCATGGCGCGGCCAGGCGGTACCGGTGTTGCACCCGCCCGGTGGCCCGCCAAGCCCACCCCACGCCGCGCCACAGGCCACGCAGGTGGTGCTGCTGCACCTGCCGGCCCAGCAAAGCACCGTGGGCCTGATGGTGGCCGAGGTGCTGCGCCACACCCCAGCCGATGCGCCGCGGCTGGACATTGAAGCCTGGTGGCAAAACGCACGGCTTGGCGCATGATTGGCGTAGTCATTGTTGACGACTCGGCCTTGGCGCGCGACACCGTGGCACGGGCCTTGGCCACCGATGACATCGAGGTCTTGGCGCAAGCCGGCGACGCATTTGCCGCGCGCGACGTGCTGCAAAACCTCACCCCCGACGTCATCACCCTCGACTTGGACATGCCCGGCCTGGACGGACTGACCTTTTTGCGCATGCTCCAGGCCCGCCGCCCGCTGCCCGTGGTGGTGCTTAGCGCAAGGGCCCGGGCCGACCGCCACTGGGCGCTGGCCTGCCTGCAAGCCGGCGCCGCCGACGTACTGGCCAAACCCGACAACCCGCTGGCCCTAGCCACCTTGGCCAGTGACCTGCAGCGCGCCGTGCGTGCGGCCGCCGGCGCGCACCAAAGCCAAGGCCTTGCGCCCAAGGCCAACGACCCAGCGCAACCCAAGCCACACGCGGTGGTTGCCATTCAAAGCAGCGCCGGCGCCCTACCCTGGCTGATGCAAGCCCTCAAGCAATGGCCAGCCCACGGCGCACCTTGGGTCATCTTGCACCCCAGCGCCGCGGGCTACGCGCAGGCCCTGCTGCAGCATTTGCAACAGCAAAACCAGCACCCCGTGGCCATGGCCGAAGGCATTGTGGCGCTGCAACCCGGCCAGGTTTGGCTGGCCCCAGCCGAGCAACACGTGGTGCTGGGCGGCGCTGCCTCGCGGCCCGAGCTGGCCACGCTGGCCGGCCCTGCGGTCAGCGCGGCGTGTCCCAGTGCCGACGTGTTGTTTACCTCGTGTGCGCGCCGCTGCGGCAGCGCCGCGGTGGCCTTGCGTCTGGTGCAAGGCCCAGGTGACGGCGTACAAGGCCAGCGCGAGGTGGTACGCGCCGGCGGCTTGGCGCTGGCGCCACCGCTGCACGATTGGATGAACGACGCCTGGCAGGCCACCACATGACGCCTACCCCACTGCCCCCCGAACCCAGCGCCGAAGCCATCGAGGCGTTTTGGCGCGGCCCGTCGGCCCTGCCGTCACACCAAGCGCACTGGCTGCTGGTTGGCGCCGGCGGCAGCGCGCGCGACATGCTTGAGGCCGTGCTTGCGCCATTGGGCGGCACCTTGCACCACGCACCCGACTTGGCCACCAGCCACGATGTGTTGCAACTGCAAGCGGTGGACGTGGTGCTGCTGGCGCTGGGGCCCGAGAACCTGACTTGGCTGCGCCAGCCACTGCCGCCGTTGCCGCAACGGCCCGCGGTGGTGGCCTTGACCACCCGAGGCAACCACGAGGCGGTACGCAGCTTGCTCGAGCACGGCGCGCACGACGTCGTTCATACCGACGACGCCCCGGCGCTGCTGCGCGCCCGCGTGCACGCCTGCCTTGAGCGCCAACGCCTGCAACGCGAGCAAAGCCAAACCCTTAACCAACTGCGCCAAGAGCGCGAGGCGCTGGCGGTGCAACGCGAGCGCGGCGACTACTTGCTGGCCAACATCTTGCCGCAATCCGTCATTGGCCGCCTGGGCGACGCGCAGCGCCTGGTGGCCGACACCCACGCCAGCGTCAGCGTGCTGTTTGCCGATTTGGTCAACTTCACCGCGTGGGCCAACAGCCAAACCGCCGAGACCACGGTGCGCATGCTCAACGCCGTGTACACCGCCTTTGACGAGGCCACACAAGACGCCGCGGTAGAGAAAATCAAGACCATAGGCGACGCCTACATGGCCGTGGCAGGGCTGGACGCGCCCGGGCCCGATCACGCGGTGCGCTGCGTGCAACTTGGCTTGCGGCTGCAGCACGCGTTGCAGCAGCTCACCGCGCAGCACCAGTGGCCGCTGAAGCTGCGCGTGGGCATACACAGCGGGCCGGTGGTCGCTGGGGTCATTGGCAAGCACAAGTTTGCCTACGACGTATGGGGCGATACCGTAAACACCGCCAGCCGCATCGAATCCGCTGGCCAACCCGGCATGGTGCTGGTCTCGGCCAGCACCGCCCAGTTGTGCGACGCGCGCATTGCGCTCACACCGCAAGCCCCCCTGACACTCAAAGGGCTGGGCGCGGTACAAACCTTTGAAGCCCGACTCGCCCCTGGGGCTGATGCCTCGATGGGATAATGTCGCCATGCCAATCACCTACAAAACCGCCGCTGACATTGAGGGCATGCGCCTAGCCGGCCGGCTGGCCTCCGAAGTGCTTGACTACCTCACGCCGCACATTGAGCCCGGCGTAACCACCGAAGCGCTCGATCAACTGGCACACCATTACATCGTCAACCACCAAGGCGCCATTCCTGCGCCGCTTAATTACTGCCCGCCAGGCTACACCCCCTACCCCAAGTCCATCTGCACCTCGGTTAATCACACCGTGTGCCACGGCATTCCCAACGCCAAGCCGCTCAAAAAGGGCGACGTGCTTAACGTTGACATCACAGTCATTAAAGACGGCTGGCACGGCGACACCAGCCGCATGTTCGTGGTGGGCGAGGCCTCGATTGCGGCCAAACGCTTGTGCCAACTCACCTACGAAGCCATGTGGCGCGGCATACGCATGGTGCGCCCCGGACGCCGCCTTGGCGACATTGGGCACGCCATTCAAACCTTTGCCGAAAGTCAAGGCTACAGCGTGGTGCGCGAGTTTTGCGGCCACGGCATTGGCCGCGGCTTTCATGAAGACCCCCAGGTGCTGCACTACGGCCGCCCGGGCACCGGCGAGTCGCTCGAGCCGGGCATGACCTTCACCATCGAGCCCATGATCAACGCCGGACGGCGCGACATTCGCGAAACCGGCGACGGCTGGACCATCGTCACCAAAGACCGATCACTCTCGGCGCAGTGGGAACACACCGTACTCGTGACCCCCGAGGGCTACGAAGTGCTCACCGTCTCGGCGCAAAGTCCCGCTGAGCCGGCGCCCAGCACCACCTAAGCCGTGTCGCTGCCCACCGCAACCATAACGGCCCTTAAAAGCCAGTGGGGTGAGGCCAGGCAGCGCGCCCTAAGGCCACTGGACGACCCGGCGCTGCCGCCACGCGGCGTTGGCGCCGTGCAGCGCGACTTAGCCCGCGCCACCGACGAGACCATACGCCGCCTGTGGCAGGCCTGCGGCCTTGGGCCAACGTGGTCGTTGTTGGCCGTAGGCGGCTATGGGCGCGGCCAATTGGCGCCGCACTCCGATATTGACGTGTTGGTTTTGCGCGGCCAACCCGGCGACGACCCCCAAGCACTAGAGACCTTTGTGGACCACCACACATTTTTGTGCATTGAAGGGCCCAACTCGGGCCTGAACCATTTGTCGTTCGAGGCGCAAGACATCGACGACATCATGTTGGGGCATCAGCACCTGCGCAAGGGCGACAAATACAAGCATGTGTGGGGCATTGGCCGCCATGTGCTGGGCAGCCAGGTGTATGACTACTGGCAAGACCCCTGGGGTCGGGTGCACGAGCATTGGAGCGACAGCGATGTGCTCAACGTCCATGCGCCCACCAATTACCTGCCGGCCGAAGAAGGGCTCAACTCC
>JALRBF010000153.1 GCA_023262365.1 Burkholderiaceae bacterium | reverse complement strand
GTAACCGGCGCCTCGCGCCCAGGGGTTACGCTTACCATCACGCCGGTTGCAGGGCAAGTGGCGGTTTACGTTTATCAAGGGTCAAGCCAAAACCTGCACCGCAGCATCGCCGGGTTGTTGACCGGCAATGGCGTGCCCAGTGGGGCGATTGTGCAGAACGGCCGCACCAACAGCTACCGGCTGGAATCGAACGGTGACGGTGGCGCGTACCTAACCCACGCGCAAATGAACCGCAACACCGGGGACGTGGATTTTGTGGTGTTTCGCCCCGACCTGAATCGAGGCTACACCCTGCAGGTTTTTTATGTGCTCGACTTGCGCGGTGCGCCCCTTAACTTTGTGCGCTGCAACACCCGTCAGACGGTCACAATTCCTTGGGGTTGTGTGGTGCGCTAGCCTGAGCCTAGGCGCGTGAGCCTTGGCTCCGCGTCAACACGGCCGCTTGTTGTTTGGCACGCCACAACCACACCAGCGAGGCCAACACCGCCCCCAGCGTGAGCCACTGCGCCACCCAGCCTTCGGCTAAGTCTTCGGTGGCCAGATGCCACGCGGTGTTGTTGACCCAAGGCAAGGCGCCCGATTCAGAAAACTCGTGGCTGGCGTACAGCAGCAGTTGCAACACAAAAGCCGCCAAAAACCAGGTGGTAACCTTAAACAGCGAGCCCAGCGGCACGGCCCGGCCGTAGGCCAACCACAGCCCGCCTACCGCAGCGGCCAGTGCCACGCCCAGCGCGCCTCCCCACAGCATAGCCGTGGGGGCTTGGGCGTTGGCCAGCGCGGCCAGCATGGTGGCGGTTTCGGCGCCTTCGCGCCCCACGGTTAGCAGGGCAAAGGCAAACACGCCCCACCACGCCGCTTGCGTGCCCGCGCCTTGCAAGCGGGTCAAGGTGTGCTCAATGTGGGCTTTCATGTTGGCGCCATGGCGCGCCATGTGCCAGGCGCACCAGCCCACCATGCCGGCGGTAGCCAGCGCCAGCCAGCCCGCGTACAGCGTGGACCAGCCGCCAATTTCCGCGGCGCTGACGCCAAACGCCGCCGACGCCAGCAACGCCGTGGCCGTACCGCCGTACAAGGCGCGCAGCAGCGCGGTGTTGCCCGCGCGCTTAAGGTACACCGCCGCCAGTGAGACCAACAAAATGGCCTCCAGCGACTCCCTGAGTGTGATCATCACAACGTCAAACATGATGGCTTTTACCTCCCGTTCAGTGCAAAAGAAAAGTGATAAGCCGGTAGTATCAATGAGAATCACTATCATTTAATGCATGGCCGACCCGTATCATGACGGCTTTTGGTTAACAACGGTGGCGAGGTAACCCGTGCGTATTGGTTGGATTGGCGTGGGTGAAGTGGGGGGCATACTGGGTGCGGCGCTGGCGCAGCAGCCGGGGGTGAGCGGCGTGGCCGGTTTTGACTTGCAATGGGCTCAAGGGGCCAACGTGCAGGCGGCCCGGGCCAAAGCCCTGGGCATCGAGCCCTTGGCCACCCTTGATGCGATGGTGGCGCAAAGCGACGTGATTTTTTCGGCCGTCACGGCGGCCAACACCGAGGCGGTGGCCCAGGCTGCCGCCGGTTGCATGCGCGCGGGGCAGGGGTTGGTGGATTTGAATTCGGCCTCGCCGGGTACCAAAACCGCGTGCGCCCAACACCTAGAGGCCGTGGGCGCGCGGTACGTGGAG
>JALRBF010000144.1 GCA_023262365.1 Burkholderiaceae bacterium | reverse complement strand
TTTCGGCCGCGTCGCGGGCTTGCTGCAGCGTATCGGCCACCACCATGGCCACGTGGTCGCCCACGTAGCGCACCTTGCCTTGCGCCAACACCGGGTGTGGCGGCTCTTTCATTGGGGTGCCATCGGTGCTGGTAATCAGCCAGCCACAGGGCAAGCCACCCATCTTGCCTGCCACGTCGTCGCCGGTGAACACGGCCACCACGCCAGGCATGGCCAGCGCCGCCTGGGTGTTGACCTTTTTAATTTTGGCGTGCGCGTGTGGCGAACGCACAAACACCGCATGGGTTTGTGCCTGCATGTTCACGTCGTCGGTGTACTGACCGGCACCGGTCAAAAACCGCACGTCTTCTTTTCGTTTAACCGATTCGCCAATGGTTGGCAGGTTTGCAAAATCTGAAGCGCCCATGGTGTTCTCCTCGATTCAAATTGGCTCAGGCCTTCATGGCCACGGCACCCTGCTTAACGGCTGCCACAATGTTTTGATACCCCGTGCAACGGCACAAGTTGCCCTCGAGCATGTCGCGAATTTCTTCGTCACTGGCCTGCGGCTTGCGCTGCACCAAATCAATGGCCGACATCACCATGCCCGGCGTGCAAAAGCCACATTGCAGCCCGTGGCAGTCTTTAAACGCCGCTTGCATGGGATGCAACTCGCCGTCTGCCTTGGCTAAGCCCTCGATGGTGGTGATTTCCGCGCCGTCTGCCTGCCCGGCCAACACGCTGCACGACTTCACCGCCACACCGTCCATTAAAACCGTGCACGCACCGCACTGCGAGGTGTCACAGCCCACGTGGGTGCCGGTCAGCGCAAACGATTCACGCAACACATTGACCAACAAGGTGTTGTCGGGCACATCGGCGTGCATCGCTTTACCATTCACTTTTAATTCAACTTTCATGCTGTCTCCACTGTGTCGCACAATGCCAAGAAACACAATGTATCAGCGTTTGCCGGTGGCTTTTGTGGCTGACTCACTAGAGAAAACCCTAGGAACCTTCGGCTACCCTACGTCCTTCGGAGAACCCGCCCATGCCCAGCGTACTCATTCACCACCTTAGCCACCTTGCCACCTGCGATGACCAGCGCCGCGAATGGTCCAACGCCTCGGTGTTGGTGGTCGATGGCGTGATCGCCGCGGTTGGCCCCGCCGGCGAATTGCCCACCGAGGCCGACGAGGTACTGGACGGCCGACACCTGCTGGCCGTGCCGGGCATGGTCAATACCCACCACCACATGTTTCAGTGCATCACACGCGCGGTGCCCGAGGCGCAAAATGCCGAGCTCTTTGGCTGGCTGCAAACGCTGTACCCCATTTGGCAACGACTCACCCCAGCCATGGTGCGCAGCGCGGCCCACGTGGCCATGGCCGAGCTGCTGGCCAGTGGCTGCACCACCAGCAGCGACCACCTGTACCTGTACCCCAACGGGGTGCGCCTAGAGGACACCATTGAAGCGGCGCAAACGTTGGGTTTGCGCTTTGTGGCCACGCGCGGCAGCATGAGCGTGGGGCAAAGCCAAGGGGGGTTACCACCCGACACCCTGGTGGAGGCCGAGGCCAACATTTTGCGCGACACCCAGCGCGTGATTGAAGCCTGGCACAACCCCCACCCCGGGGCCATGGTGCAGGTGGCAGTGGCACCGTGTTCACCGTTTTCTGTTAGCGAGGGGCTCATGCGCGACAGCGCGGCCCTGGCGCGTAGCCTGGGGGTGAGGCTGCACACCCACCTAGCCGAAAACGACCACGACGTGGCCTACAGCCAACACCACTTTGGCTGCACCCCCACGGCGTACGCCGAGCGGCTGGGTTGGGTGGGCAGCGACGTGTGGCACGCGCACTGCGTGAAGTTGGACCAAGCGGGTGTGTCGTTGTTTGCCGCCACCCGTACCGGTGTGGCGCATTGCCCATGCAGCAACATGCGCTTGGCCAGCGGCATTGCCCCGGTTCGCCGCATGATGGATGCCGGTGTACCCGTGGGCCTAGGGGTTGACGGCAGCGCCAGCAACGA
>JALRBF010000033.1 GCA_023262365.1 Burkholderiaceae bacterium | reverse complement strand
GGCCGACGTACTGCACATCCACGAGCAAGTGGACATTTTGAGTTCGCCGTTTGATGGCGTCCGCATGCAGGCCATATGGGCTGAACTCGCGCAGCGCGCGGCCAGCCAAATGGACCACGACGGCATCGCCAAAACAGGTCGCTCGTTTGTGTTTTCGGTGGACATGCGCCATCGCGGCCAAATCAACGAGGTCGAAGTCAGCGTGGCCGGCGGCGGTGTGCGCGGGCCCCGTGTCAGCGCGGCGTTGCTGCGCCAATTGCAGCAAGACTTTTACACCCGTTACGAGGCGTTGTATGGCAAGGGCTCGTCTTACGCCGCGGCCAAGCTTGAGGCCGTGACGTTTCGTGTGCGTGCCACCGCACCCACCCAGCGCCTGACGCTGCCCAAGGCGCGCATGGCACGCGGGGCGCCACCGGCGGCCGCGTTGCGCGGGCGACGTGAGGTGTACTGGAGTGACTTGGGCAAAACCCAGCGCAGCCCGGTCTACGACGGAGCACGCCTGCGCCCGGGCCACGAAGTCAAAGGCCCGTGCATCGTGGAGACCACCGAGACCACCATCGTGGTGCATCCCGGCCAACGCCTGCGGGTGGACCCATGGGGCAATTTTGAACTGCTGTTTCACCGGAGTACCCACGCATGACCGCCGCCACCGTTGCATTTGATGGCCGCCAAAGCGGCTACGTCCCACCGGCCAAACTCACCATTTCGCCCAAACTGCGTTTGCAGCAAAAAGCCGCCAGCAAACTCGACCCCATCACCTTTGAGGTCATACGCCACAGCCTGTGGAACATCAACGAGGAGCACGGCGCCACCATCCAGCGTCTGTCGGGCTCGCCGGTGGCCATGTACGCGCTTGACCTCAACCCCTCCATCCTCACCGAAGACGGCGAGTTCGTCTTCTTTGGCCCGTACATGCAGTACATGTCGGGCGTGACCGACACCCAGGTTAAGTGGATACTGGAGAACCGCTCGGACAACCCCGGCATACAAGACGGCGACATGTTTTTGGCCAACGACCCGTGGGTGGGTGCCGCGCACCAACAAGACGTGATGCTGATTTGCCCGGTGTTTCACGAGGGGCAATTGTTTTGCTGGGTGACCAATTGCTTGCACCAGTACGACATTGGCGGTATTACGCCATCGAGTTTTTGCATGGCCGCCGAAAACGCCTACGAAGAGGGCATTCTGATTCCGCCAGTCAAAATCGTTGAGCGTGGCGAAATTCGCCGCGACATCGAAGAGCTGTACCTGCGCGCCAGCCGCAAGCCCGACGCCGTGGCGCTGGATTTTCGCGCTCAGCTCGCCGGTAACCTCACCGCCAAAGACCGCATGCACAAACTGCTGCAGCGCTACGGCGCCGAAGTGGTCAAAGCGGTGATGCGCAAAATCCTCAACGACGGCGAGCGCGCGTTTTTAGAAAAAATGAAGCGCTTGCCCGATGGCACCTGGCGCGACCGCACCTACGTGGAGTGCTGCCGCCCGGGCGACCGCCAAACCCACCGCGTGCAACTGACCTTGCACAAGCGCGGCAGCACACTGATTTTTGAAAACGACGGCACGGCACTGCAAGACGGCGCCATGAACGCCACGTATTCCGGGTGGCGTGGCTCCATCATGGTGGCATTGAACCAACTGCTTTGCTGGGACCAATACTTCGCCATCGGCGGGGCGCTGCGCCATGTGCGGTTTGATTCCACGCCCGGCACCATGAACAGCGCCAACTTTCCGGCATCGGTGTCCACCGCACCGGTGCAGGCCATGGAGATCTCGCTGTACCCCACCTACAACGTGCTGGCCAAAATGATTTATGGTGACCCGCACATGCGCGGCGACATCATGTGTATTGGCGGCACCAGCCAGTGGCCGGCGACGATTTTTCGTGGCACCGACCAGTGGGGCGACCCCTTTGGCTACTTGTTGGTGGACCCCATCGGCGGGGCCATTGGCGCGTTTGCCACCGGTGACGGCATCTCCACCGGCGGGCAGTCGCGCACGCCCATTTGCAAGCTGCCCAACATCGAGCACACCGAGCAAACCTTTCCGGTGTTGTTCTTGTATCGCAAAGAAGTCAGCGACTCCGGTGGTGCTGGCAAACACCGCGGCGGCTTGTCGGCCGAGTCGTGCTTTGTGCCGCACGGCACGCCGGCCATCACGCACGACACCCTGTCCTCGGGCAACGCCATGCCCACCTCCACGGGGATGATGGGTGGCTACCCCGCCACGGTGAACGTGTACAAATTTTTGCGTGACAGCGACGTGGGCAGCCGCATGGCGCAGGGCCGCATGCCCAGTGACATCGCTGACTTGCAAGGCACCCCCGAAACGCTGGGTCTGCGCCAACAAAACTTCACCCAGCACCCCAGCGACGTTTATGCTGTGATTTGGACGGGTGGGGGTGGCTTTGGCGATCCGTTGCAGCGCGATCCGCAGCAGGTGTGGCACGACGTGGTGGAGTCGCGCTCGGTCTCGCGCCAGGCAGCAGCCACCATTTATGGTGTGGTGGTAACCGAAGACGAGGTGCTCGACCCGGCCGCCACCAACCAACGTCGGCACACCATGCGTCAGCACCGCCGTGCGTATCGCCACGCCAGCCAAAAGGCGTGGCAACCCGGCGCGGTGCTGCAAGGCCCGGTGCTGCGCGAGGTGACCGAGCAACTCGCGGTACGAGCCCCCCAAGGCGTGCGTAGCGCACGCGCCAAGCAGCAGGCGCGCTGGTGCTGTCGGCACTGCGCCACCGACTTGGGACCCGTGAGCGCCAACTACAAAGATGGCTGCGCGCGCCACGACGCACCTATTGAACACAGCAACCCCAACGTGGGCGACTGGCGCCGCTACATTGACCACGAGCCGGTGTTTCGCCAGTTCTTTTGCCCGGGATGCGGCGCGCTGATTGAAAACGAAGTCGCCCGAGTGGACGACCCGCCACTGCGCGATATTGAACTGACGCTTTAGGCCGGCAGCTTGCCCAGCGCCGTAAGCACCCGCTGCGGCGTCATGGGTTGCGCCGTAATCAGTTTGCCATCAAGCAAAGGCGCCAGCGCGTCGTTAACGGCGTTCATCAGCGCACCCGGCGCGCCAGCCGTTCCGGCTTCGCCGGCGCCTTTGGCGCCGAGTTCAGAGGTGCGGGTGGGCGTTTGCACGTGGCCCACCTCAATGTCGGGCATCTCCACGGCCATGGGCACCAAATAGTCCGCCATTGAGCCATTGAGCAGCTGGCCGTTGCTGTCGTACTGGCATTCTTCGAGCAGCGCGCCGCCCAAGCCTTGCACAATGCCGCCGCGAATTTGCTCATCCACCAGCATGGGGTTAATCACCGTGCCGCAGTCCTCCACGCACCAGTGCTTGAGCAGCTTAATAAAGCCGGTGTCTGGGTCCACTTCCACCAGCGCGGCTTGTATGCCGTTGGTAAACGTGAAGCCATAAGCCCGTGGCGTGTAGTGCCGCGTAACGGTCAGTTCCGATTGAAAGTCCATGGGCAAGGTGTCTGGCCTAAAGTACGCCACCCGCCCAATTTCGCTCAGCGGCGTGAGTTCGGCGCCTGTTAGCTTGTCCACCACCATGCCGGCGGCCACGTCAAGGGTGGCCTTGTCCTTTTCCAGTACGCAGGCCGCCACGTCCAAAATGTGGCTGCGCAGCACCTTGCCGGCTTGCAGCACCGCTTCGCCGCCAATGCCTGCGCCGCGCGAGGCCCAGGTGCCACCACCGTAAGGCGTCACGCCGGTGTCGCCGGTGGTCACACGCACGTGCTCCACGGCCACGCCCACGGCCGTGGCCGCGATTTGCGCAAAAATGGCCTCGGTGCCTTGGCCTTGCTCGGTTACGCTTACCAGCACGTTGACCATGCCGGCGGGGTCAAGTCGCACGGTGGCGCCGTCTTGCGCCGAAATGCGCGCCCCGCCCACGCCATAAAACGCCGGGCTGGGGTTGGTCACCTCAATCATGGCGGCCAAGCCAATGCCGCGGTACACGCCCTTGGCGCGCAGTTGGGCCTGCTCGGCGCGTAGGGCGTCGTAGTCCATCATGGCCAGCAGCTTGTCCAGGCACTGGTGGTGCGACAACTGCTCAAACTTAATGCCCGAGGCAAAGGTGTACGGGTAGGCGTCGTCGGCAATCAGGTTGCGCCGTCTAAAGGCCGCTGGGTCCATGCCAATCGCCTTGGCGGCTTCATCCACAATGCCCTCGGTCAGCGCCACGGCAATCGGGTGGCCCACCGCACGGTACTGGCAGGTCACGTTTTTGTTGGTAAACACCACGTTGAGGTTGGCGCGGTAGGCCTTGTGCTTGTAAGGCCCGCCCACCAGGTTGACCACTTGGTTGCCCTCGATACCGCTGGTGCGTGGGTAAACCGAATACGGGCCAATCGCGGTCAAATCGTCCAAATCAAAGGCCAAGATGTCGCCGTCTTTGGTGCAGCCCAGGCGCACCGTGGCCTCGTGTTCGCGGGCGTGAATGTCGGTAAGAAACGACTCAATGCGATCCGCCACAAACTTGACGGGCCGTTTGAGCATAACCGACAAGGCGGCCGTGGCCATCTCATCGGCGTACACGTGCACCTTGATGCCAAACGAGCCACCCACGTCTTTGCACACCACGCGCACTTGCGATTCGGGAATGCCCAGATGCCGCGAAAAAATATCCTGCATCATGTGCGGCGCTTGGGTGGCGTGGTACACGGTAAGGGCGTGCTCGGCCGGGTTGTAGTCGGCCAAAATAGCGCGAGGCTCGTTGGTTACCCCGGTGTGGCGCGCAAACGAAAAGGTCTTCTCTACTACCACGTCGGCGCGGGCCATGGCGTCGTCAAAATCGTCGGTTTTGAGCGAGCGGGTAAAGCAAATGTTGTCGCCCAGCTCGGGGTGAATCACCATGTCACCGCGCAG
>JALRBF010000016.1 GCA_023262365.1 Burkholderiaceae bacterium | reverse complement strand
CCGATGCCGAGTGGGACTTTGCCTTTGCCATTAATTGCCGCGCGGCGTTTAAGCTCAACCAAGCGTTTTTGCCCGGCATGGTGGCCCAGCGCTGGGGCAGCATCATCCACGTCTCATCCATTGCCAGCACCGTGCGCGGCTTGCCCAACCGGTTTGTGTATGGTGCCACCAAAGCGGCACTGCTGGGCATGACCAAATCGATTGCCGCTGACTACGTAGCGCACAACGTGCGCTGCAACGCCATTTGTCCGGGCACGGTGGAGTCGCCCTCGCTGCAGCAACGCATTGCCGCGCAAGCCCAGGCCAGCGGCCAAACCCCCGAAGCGGTGCGCCAGATGTTTGTGGCCCGCCAGCCGCTGGGACGCCTGGGCACAGCCGACGAAATCGCTGCGGCCGCGGTGTTTTTGGCCAGCGACGAGGGCTCATTCACCACCGGGGCGTTTTTTAACGTAGACGGCGGCATGGTCATTTAACATGCGCAGGGCGAACCAACGCCCACCTTGCTTACCCCATTAACCTCACCGAATTATCATGAAACTAGCACGCTTACTGATTGACGGCAACGTGGTACCCGCTGCGGTTGACGCTGAGGGCCGCTTACGCGATTTGCGGGCTCACATTACCGACATTGGTTGCGAACAACTTCACGACGGGGGCATTGAGCAGTTACAAGCGCTGGAGCTTGCGCAACTGCCCTTGTTGCCCGCCAACAGCGGCCTACTGCCGCCGTGGCACACCTGTGGCAAGTTCATCGGAATCGGGCTGAATTACGCCGATCACGCGGCCGAAGCCGGCATGGCCGTGCCCACCGAGCCGATTGTGTTTCACAAACCCGTCCAAGTGAGGGTGGGGCCAAACCACGACGTAGTGCTGCCGCAAGGCTCGAGCAAAACCGATTGGGAGGTTGAGCTTGGCGTGGTAATCGGCCAGCGCGCCCGCTACGTGAGCGAGACGCAAGCGCTGGGGCACGTGGCGGGGTACTGCGTTGTCAACGACGTGTCGGAGCGCGAATATCAAATGGAGCGCGGCGGCACTTGGGATAAAGGTAAGGGCTGCGACACTTTTGGTCCGGTCGGGCCGTGGTTGGTAACACGTGACGAGGTGCCCGACCCCCAAAACCTTGGTATGTGGCTGGAAGTCAATGGCAAGCGTTACCAAAACGGATCGACCCAAACCATGGTGTTTGGCGTGGCGGCACTGGTGGCTTACCTGAGCCGCTTCATGACGCTTAACCCAGGTGACCTCATTGCCACGGGCACGCCACCAGGCGTGGGCATGGGAGTCAAGCCCAACCCAGTTTTTTTGCGTCCAGGTGATGTGATGCGATTGGGTATTGAAGGGCTGGGCGATCAAACGCAGCAGGTGCACGCGTACAACCAAGCGCGCATTGACGCCCCGGTGTAAGGACCCACACATGAAAAAAATATTGATCACGGGGGCCGGTGGGTTTTTGGGCGCCCGCTTGGCGCGCACCCTGCTGGCCAACCCACCGAGCGAATTTGCCAGCGATTTTTCACTTACGCTTACCGATCAATACCCGCTGCCGCCGGACTTGAGCGAGCATCCACGCGTGACGGCCGCCGTGGGACCCATGTTGCAGCAAGGCGAGTTGTTTGCCTCGGGTTTTGACGGCGTGTTTCACCTGGCCTCGGCGGTATCGGGCGAATGCGAGCTGGACTTTGAATTGGGCCTGCGCTCTAACCTAGACAGCACGCGATTGCTGCTGGAGGGCCTACGCCGCGCGGGCAACGTGCCGCGTGTGTTTTTTAGCAGCTCGGTGGCGGTGTATGGGCCCGACCCGGCGTTGGCGCTGCCCTCGCCGGTTTCAGACAACACGCTGCCGGCACCGCAAACCTCGTATGGCACACACAAGTTGATGTGCGAATACTTAATTGCCGACTACACCCGCAAGGGCTTTGTTGACGGGCGCAGCGCGCGCTTGATGACGGTGACGGTACGCCCGGGCCAACCCAACGGGGCGGCGTCGTCTTTTTTTAGCGGCATCTTGCGCGAGCCGCTGGCCGGGCAGCCGGCGGTCTGCCCGGTAGAGGCCAGCGTGGCGCACCCGGTTTCTTCGCCTGGCACCACGGTAGCCAGCATCATCGGCGTGTTTGGCGCACCGCGGGCAGTGCTCAAGCGGCGCCTGGCCATTAACTTGCCAGCCCTCAACGTCACCGTGGCACAAATGCTTAACGCCTTAGAAGAAGTGGCAGGTAAGGCGGTGCGCCAGCGTGTGGTGTTTGAACACGACGCGCGCATCGCCAGCATCGTGGCCAACTGGCCGCAGGCCGCAGCCCCCGGTGTAGCCACCGAGATGCTGGGGTTGCAACCCGATGCCAACTTTGCCTCGGTGATTGAGCAGTACATCAGCGACATGCGCGCCCATGACAACCCCCATGCACTGAAAGGACTCGCATGAACACCATCGACTTAGAGGGTCGCACGGCCATCGTCACCGGGGCAGCCCAGGGCATTGGGCTGGCCATTGCCCAACGCTTTGTGGCCTCTGGGGCCAAGGTGGCGCTGTGGGACGTGAACCTAGACGGCGCGCGCGAAGCGGCCAAAGCCTTGGGCAAGCACGCCGAAGCTTTTGCCGTGCAACTCACCGATGAGGCATCGGTTCGTGCCGCGTTTGATGCCACGCTGCAAACCCTTGGCCCGGTGGATGTGCTGGTAAACAACGCCGGCATCACCGGTGGCAACGCCGCCACGTGGGAGCTTGACACCGAGGTGTGGCGCCAGGTGGTGGAGGTGAATTTGATTGCGCCGTTTTTGGTGTGCAAGGTGGTGGTGCCGCACCTCATGACCCGAGGCAGTGGGCGCATTGTGAACATTGCCTCGATTGCGGGCAAAGAGGGCAACCCCAACGCCTCGCACTACAGCGCGTCCAAGGCCGGGCTGATTGCACTCACCAAGTCGCTGGGCAAAGAGCTCGCGGGGCACGGCGTGCTGGTTAACGCCATTACGCCTGCGGCGGCACAAACACCAATTTTTGACTCCATGACGCAACAGCATATCGACTACATGCTGAGCAAAATTCCCATGGGCCGGTTTGTGCAAGTTGAAGAAATCGCCGCCATGGCCGCCTGGCTGGCCAGCCCCGACTGCTCGTTTAGCACCGGCGCGGTGTTTGACATTTCGGGCGGGCGCGGCACCTACTAAGCGCGGGTGGCTGCGCACTCGGGCACCGGCGTCAGCAAGCCGTTGCCCGACAAAAACGACACCAAATTACGCGCCGCCAATTCGGCCATGGCTTGGCGCGTGGTGGGCGTGGCGCTGCCCACGTGCGGGGTAAGCACCACGTTATCGAGCATGGTCAAACCGGCCAGCGGATAAGGTTCGTTTTCGTACACGTCAAGCCCCGCCCCGGCGATCACACCTTGCTGCAGGGCCTCAAGCAAAGCCGCCTCGTCCACCACCGAACCACGCGCCACGTTAATCAGCACGCCTTGCGGCCCCAGCGCTTGCAACACCTCAGCGTTGATTAGGTGGCGTGTCTCGGTACCGCCGGGGGTAATCACAACCAGCACATCCACCGCCCGCGCCAACGCAACCGCGTTGGATGCGTAGGCATAGGGCAGCGCGGGTTTGGGTGCGCGCGCGGTGTACGTCACGGGCATGTCAAACGCCGCGGCACGCCGCGCAATGGCCTGGCCGATGCGCCCCATGCCAAGCACGCCCAGGCGCTGGCCCGTCAGCCGCACGCCCGTCGGCGTGGGGCGCTGGCCCCATTCGCCGGCGCGTACCATGCGGTCGGCCAACACCACGCGGCGCGTTACGGCCAGCATCAGTGCAAAGGCCAAGTCGGCCACGTCGTCGTTGAGCACGTCGGGGGTGTGGCTAACCTGCACCCCGCGCGCCAACGCCGCGGGTATGTCCACACCGTCGTACCCCACCCCCATGATGCTCACCAGCTTGAGTGCCGGTAAGGCGTCCATCAGGCTGGCGGGCACCTTGGCGTCTCCCATGCCGGCAACAGCCACCACCTCGCGCAGCATGGTGGCGTGCTGGGCCAGTTGATGGGGCTCGAACGGCCCCACCCACTGCACGCGCTCACCCAGCGCCTTGGCGTACAGCGGCGGCGGGGTGGACGGGGCGTACACGCGCCAAGGCGTCATGCGGCAGGCGGGTACTTGCGCGCGGCCCAAAACACCGCGCCTTGTGGGCCATAGCGTTCGGCGTGCGGCACCTCGGCGTCCAGCTCAAAGCGCTGGCCCGGCAAAAGGTGCTGGGTGTGGCCGTTGCAGGTAAGCCAAAACTCGCCCTCAACCACCAGCGCGCGTACGGCAAACGGGTGGGTGTGGATAGCGACCTCTTCGTTGGCTTGCCATACGCGCTCAAGCACCTCGCCGTAGCCCAGTGCCTGCGATTCTTGTTCAAAGGTGGCAAAGTCTTGCATCAGGTACTCCGCTGGCGTGGGTTGCCGCGCTTGCGCTGACCGCCGCGCGGCGCCGAAGGAAGAGATTGACCACTCATGGTGGCCAACACGTGGTACACCGCACCGGTGTCGTGCTTGGCGTGGCCCAAACCCAGGGCAGCGTGGTACACCGGCTGCGTGGCCGCAAAAGTGGGCGCGGCCACGTTGGCTTGGGCCAACGCTTGGCCAATCAATGTCATGTCTTTGTGCCACACGTCCAGCTTCATGGTGGCTTGGCGCCAAGTGCGCTGGGCCATCATGGGCCCACGCACCTGCAGCATGCGTGAGCCGCCAGCGCCGCCTTGCAGCACCTGCACCGCGAGCGCAGGGTCAATGCCCATGGCCTCGCCCAACAGCAGCGCCTCGGCCGCAGCCACGTTGTGCACCGCCACGAGCAAGTTGGCCATGAGCTTCATGCGCATGCCGTTGCCAAAGGCACCCAAGTCAAATTGGGTGTGGCTCAGGCCTTGCAACACCGGGCGCACACGGCGCAGCGCGCGGGTGTCGCCACTGCCATATACGGTCAGGTCTTTGTTGATTGCCTGCGCTCCAGTGCCCGACAGCGGACAGTCCAGCAACACCACGCCGGCCTCGGCCAGTGTGTCGTGCGCAAGCTGTTTGTCGGGCAAGGCCAAGGTGCTGGTTTCAATCACCACCGTACCGCGCTTGGCGTGCTGCGCCAAGGTTTGCGCCACGTCGTGCAGCGCCTGTGGCGAGGGCAGCGAGGTCAGCACCACCGGGCACGCTTGCGCCAGCTCGGCGGCCGAGTCCGGTGCGTGCCCACCAGCGCGCTGCAGCCGCTGGCGCGCCACACGCCGAGGGTCGTGCCCATGCACCGCAAAACCGGCTTTGACCAAATTGGCCGCCATGGCCGAGCCCATGATGCCCAGCCCCAGTACACCCACGCGGGTGGGCCGGCGCGACCGTGTTGAAGCAGCAGACGATTGAACAGGCATGAACTCAGCGAAGCCCCACGCAACACAACGGCTTGAGTTTAGCCCGATGCGGCCTGCCGCGCTGACGCCTAGGCAACGCGCATTTGTTGCATGGCCTCGTGGGTGGACAACGCCGTGCGCGCGCGCAGACGCTGACCGAGCTCGCTACGCGCCAGGCGGTCGGCCACGGGGCCCTTGACCTCGGCCAGCCATAGGGCTTGGCCGCGGCTGGCCAGTTGTTGGTCAAACGCGTCAAGCATCTCCAGCGCGGTGCTGTCGATGCGGTTAACGGCCGACATGATGAGCAACACCCGCTGCACCGGCTCGTCCTGCTCGGCGCACAGTTGCTGCGGCTGGGTTTCTACCTCGTGCGCGTTGGCAAAAAACAAATTCTCATCAATGCGCACGGCCAGCACGCCCGGCGTGGTTTGTACCTGATGGCGCGACACATTACGAAAATGCTCGGTGCCGGGCACCCGCCCCACCACCGCCATGTGCGGGTGGCTGCTGCGCCACACCACCACGCCCAGCGACAGCGCCACGCCCAGCAACACCCCGGCCTCCACGCCCAGCAACAACACGCCGGCAGCCGTGGCCAACGGCACGCGCTACCTCAAAATCCCGCTCAACGCGGTTTAAGCCAGGCACCGGCCCGTAGAATGCGGGCCATCATGGGCAAAAAAGTCTTTATTCGCACCTTTGGGTGCCAAATGAACGTCTACGACTCGGACAAGATGGCCGACGTGCTGGGCGCGGCCGAGGGCTACACCGCCACGGACAACGTGGACGAGGCCGACTTGATTTTGTTCAACACCTGCTCGGTGCGCGAAAAAGCCCAAGAAAAAGTTTTCTCCGACCTCGGCCGCATCAAACACCTTAAGGCCAAAGGCGTGCGCATTGGCGTGGGCGGCTGCGTGGCCAGCCAAGAGGGCGAAGCCATTATTCAACGCGCGCCCTTTGTGGACGTGGTGTTTGGCCCGCAAACGCTGCACCGCCTGCCGCAGTTGCTGGCCCAGCGCGAGCAGCACGCACGGCCGCAGGTAGACATTGCGTTTCCTGAAATCGAAAAGTTCGACCATCTGCCCCCGGCCCGCACCGAAGGGGCCTCGGCCTTTGTCTCCATCATGGAAGGCTGTTCCAAGTACTGCACCTTCTGCATCGTGCCGTACACGCGCGGTGCCGAGGTGAGCCGGCCGCTCGACGACGTGCTGGTGGAAATCGCGCAACTTGCCGAGCAGGGTGTGCGCGAAGTCACCTTGCTGGGCCA
>JALRBF010000357.1 GCA_023262365.1 Burkholderiaceae bacterium | reverse complement strand
CATCACGTGCAAGCAATCCTGGAAGCCCATGATACCCATACCCACGGGACGGTGACGCAGGTTGGAGTCACGCGCTTTCTTGACCGAGTAGTAGTTGATGTCGATCACGTTATCGAGCATACGCATGGCCGTGCCAATGGTGCGCTTGAGCTTGTCGTGGTCAAGCTGCTTGCCGTTGGTGCCTTCGGTTAGGTGGCGCGAGAGGTTCACCGAGCCCAGGTTGCACACGGCGGTCTCGCCGTCGCTGGTGTTAAGGGTAATTTCGGTGCATAGGTTAGACGAGTGCACCACGCCCACGTGTTGCTGCGGCGAGCGCACGTTGCAGGCGTCTTTAAACGTAATCCAGGGGTGACCGGTTTCAAACAGCATGGTCAGCATCTTGCGCCACAGGTCTTCGGCGCGAATTTTGCGGTGCAGTTTGAGTTCGCCGCGTGCGGCTTTTTCTTCGTAGGCCACGTAGGCGCGTTCAAAGGCCTCGCCAAACAGGTCGTGCAGGTCGGGTGTGTCGGCGGGTGAAAACAGCGTCCACTCGCCTTTTTCCATCACCCGGCGCATGAACAGGTCGGGAATCCAGTTGGCGGTGTTCATGTCGTGGGTGCGGCGCCGGTCGTCGCCGGTGTTTTTGCGCAGCTCCAAAAACTCTTCCACGTCCAGGTGCCAGGTTTCAAGGTAGGCGCACACCGCGCCTTTGCGCTTACCGCCTTGGTTGACGGCCACGGCGGTGTCGTTGACCACCTTAAGAAACGGCACCACGCCTTGTGACTCGCCGTTGGTGCCTTTGATGTGGCTGCCCAGGGCGCGCACCCGTGTCCAGTCGTTGCCCAAGCCACCGGCAAACTTGGAGAGCAGGGCGTTTTCTTTGATGGATTCGTAAATGCCGTCGAGGTGGTCGGGCACCGTTGTGAGGTAGCAGCTTGACAGCTGCGAGCGCCGCGTGCCGCTGTTGAACAAGGTGGGGGTGGAGCTCATGAAGTCAAAGCTCGAGAGCACTTCGTAAAACTCAATGGCGCGGGCCTCGCGGTCCACCTCGTTGAGCGACAAGCCCATGGCCACCCGCATAAAGAACGCTTGGGGCAGCTCAATACGCGTTTTGCGTACGTGCAAAAAGTAACGGTCGTAAAGCGTTTGCAGGCCCAGGTAGTCAAACTGCAAGTCGCGCTCGGGGTGCAACGCCTCACCCAGGCGCTCCAGGTCAAAGTGCAGCATGGCCTCGTCGAGCAACTCGGCCTCTACCCCGCGGGCAATAAAGCGGCCAAAGTAACTGGGGTAGGCCTGCGCCAGTTCGTCTTGGGTGACTTCTTGGCCCAGCACCTCTTTGGCCACGCTTTGCAGCAGCAAGCGGGCGGTGACGTAGGTGTAGTCGGGGTCACGCTCAATTAGGGTGCGCGCCGACATGATGGCCGCCTTGTGTACCTCTTCGGCTGGGATGCCGTCGTACACGTTGCGCAGGGTCTCTTGCACAATCGGCTCGGCGCTGACGTCTTGGCTGAGGCCTTGGCAAGCGGTTTCAATGCGGTGGCGCAGGCGGTTTTGGTCCAGCGGCACGCGTTGTCCGTTGTCCAGCACGTGCAGCGCGGGCTCGGCGCTGGCCGCCTCGGCGGCCGGGGCCTTTTGCCGCTCCTGGGCGCGGCGCTCGCGGTACAGCACATAGGCGCGGGCCACCTCGTGGTGGCTGCCGCGCATCAGCCCAAGCTCCACCTGGTCTTGCACGTCTTCTATATGAAACGTGCCGCCCCCCGGGCGCGAGCGCATCAGCGCGCGCACCACGGCGTGGGTTAATTCTTCTACGGTCTCGCGCACGCTGGCCGAGGCCGCGCCTTGGGTGCCGTGCACGGCCAAAAAGGCCTTCATCATGGCCACGGCAATTTTGCTGGGTTCAAACGGCACCACGGCGCCGTTGCGGCGAATGATTTGGTACTGGCTAAAGGCGTTGGCCGTTGTGGCCGTGGCTTGGGCCTGCGCGCTGCCCACGGCGGCGGGGGGGCGAGGAGGGCTGGTTTGGGTGCTGGTTTGCATGGGCTTTTCGGTGTGTGGAATAAACAAAAAAATAAAGAGGCAGGCGTGGAGCGCCGAATCGCGAAAGACACTATACCTAGTGTTCGGTAGCTTGCCAACACGGTAGGGCTAGTGTATCCGGGTAAATCACTACCCGCCTAGGGTGACCCCAAATTCCCGCACCAGCGGGCGCAGGGTGTGCCAGATAAAACCGCCTCCAGGGTCATGCTTACGCCCGGGGGCCACATGCTCGTGTCCAACCACGGCGGTAATGGGGTGCTGGGCACAAAGCGCGCGCAGCAGGGGCAGCAGGGTTTGGTACTGGGCCGGCGCAAAGCGCCGCTGCTCCAACCCCTCGAGTTCGATGCCCACCGAGAAATCGTTGCAGCGCTGGCGCCCCTGCCAATGCGAGACACCGGCGTGCCAGGCGGCGCGATGGGTGCTGACAAATTGCGTCAGTCCGCCGTGGCGCCAAATGACAAAGTGTGCCGACACGCGCAAGCCCTCAAGTGCCACAAACGAGAGGTGGGCTTGGGGGTCGAGCCGGTTGGTAAACAGCGCCGTGACGGCCGTTGTGCCGTAACGCCCAGGTGGCAGGCTGATGCTGTGCAACACCACCAAGGACACACGGGCCCCGGCGGGTCGGGCGTGGTGGTGGGCGCTGGGTTGGTGCGCGGCCGTGGGGTACCAGCCCAGTGGCCAAGCCGCTGACTTAGCGCGGAGCTTGGTCGCCATGCGCCTGGCGGTGGGCCGCGCTGCAGTACAGGCCCAAGTGGCCGCTCACCATGTCGGCGCGGGGCATGTGCACGTCGCAATGCGTGCAGCGCGCCATGGGTTGGGGCTGCGGTGGCTTGGCGGCGGTGCCAGTTGGCGGGGTAGTGGCTTGGCGGTGCCGGCCCGCGCGGTGCCGCCACAGCCAGTAGCCAAACCCCAGGGCCACCACCAACAACAGAATTTTGGCCAGCACCACGGCAATTAGCGCTGCAGCAGCACTTCAATCACGAAGCGCGAGCCAATGTAACCCAGCAACAGCAGGGTAAAGCCGCCGTAAAGCAGCCGCATTGCCACCTTGCCGCGCCAGCCCAGCCAAGCGCGCCCCACAATTAAGGCGGCAAACACCAGCCAGCCCAGCACCGAGAGCACGGTTTTGTGGTCGGCACGCCAGGCCACGCCAAACAGGCTTTCAGAGAAACCAATGCCCACCACCAGCGTGGCGCTGAGCAAGGCAAAGCCCAGGTGCAAAAAGCGAAACGTTAGGCGCTCGAGCGCCAGCAGCGGCAAATCGCCCGAGGTGGGTTGGGCGTGGCGCATGGCACGCTCGGCGCGCTGCATTTGCCAGCCGTGCAGCGCGGCCATGCCAAGCAGGGCGTAGCTGGCAAAACCCAGCGCCGAGTGCATGGGCGACAAAAACGTGCTTAAGCTGGTGTGCGGCTTGCCCGGAAACCACCACGCCAGCAGCACCGCCGCGGCGCCCAGCAGTGCCAGCGCCCAGTGCACGCGCAGCTCGGGCAGCAGCCGCACCTCAACGGCGTATACCGTGGTGGCCAGCCACACCGTAATCGAGATGGCCACGGCAAAACCCAAGCGTGGCTCGGGTTGCAGCCACATCATGACCAAGGCCAGGGCGTGCAACAACCACGCGCCTAGCGCCAAGCCGCGGCGCGGACCCACGCCCATGCGCGCGTGGCCCAGCGCCAGCCCGGCGTATGCCAAGGCCGCCAGCCACGACACACTGGTGTGCAACACGCCGGTGACTACAATCATGCTCGCAGTGTAACCACCCTCGGCGCCGCTGGCGCGTCGCCGCTTTCCCTTATGGCCTCCGTCCTTACCGAACGCCTGGGTCGCGTCATCAAGCAGATGCGCGGCCAGGCCCGCATCACCGAGAGCAACGTGGCTGACATGCTGCGCGAGGTGCGCATGGCCTTGCTTGAGGCCGACGTCTCGGTGGCGGTGACGCGGGATTTTTTGGCCAAGGTCAAACAAGCGGCGTTAGGCCAAGAGGTAGTGGGCTCGCTCACCCCCGGGCAGGCGCTGGTGGGGGTGGTGCAGCGCGAGTTGGTGGCGGTGATGTCGCCCGCCCCGGGCCAACAAGCCGACCTTAACCTAGCCAGCCAGCCCCCCGCGGTGGTGCTAATGGCTGGCTTGCAAGGCGCGGGCAAAACCACCACCACCGCCAAACTGGCCCGCTGGCTGCAGCAGCGCAAAAAAAAGGTGCTTACCGTAAGCACCGACGTGTATCGCCCCGCGGCCATTGAGCAGTTGCGCTTGGTTACCGAGCAAGCCCAAGCCAGCTGGTTTGCCAGCGACACCTCGCAAACCCCGCAGGCCATTGCCGAGGCGGCGCTGGCCTACGCCCGCACCCACTACTTTGATGTGCTGCTGGTGGACACGGCCGGCCGTTTGGCCATTGACGAGGCGATGATGCAGGAAATTCAGCGCCTGCACGCCGCGCTTGACCCGGTTGAAACCCTGTTTGTGGTTGACGCCATGCAAGGCCAAGACGCGGTGAATACCGCGCAGGCCTTTGCCCAAAGTCTGCCCTTGACCGGCGTGGTGCTCACCAAAACCGACGGCGACGCGCGCGGTGGGGCGGCTTTGTCGGTTCGGCAAGTCACGGGTGTGCCGCTGAAGTTTGCCGGAACCAGCGAAAAAATTGATGGCCTCGAGGCCTTTGATGCGCAGCGCCATGCCAGCCGCGTGCTGGGCATGGGCGACATCGTGGCCTTGGTCGAGCAGGTCACGGCGCAGGTGGACGCGCAGGCGGCACAAAAGCTGGCCGACAAGGTGAAGACCGGTCGCTTTGACTTGAACGACTTTTTGGCGCAATTGCAACAAATGAACCAAATGGGTGGCCTGGCCAACATGTTGGACAAGCTGCCGGGCGAGCTCGCGGCCAAGGCCCAAGGCGCTGACTTAAGCCGCGCCGAGCGCGACATGCAGCGCAAGGCCGGCGTGATTTGCAGCATGACGCCGCTTGAGCGGCGCAAACCCGAGCTCATCAAAGCCTCGCGCAAACGCCGCATCGCCGCCGGCGCGGGCGTTCAGGTGCAAGAGGTCAACCGCTTGCTCAAAGAGTTTGAGCAAATGCAGGGCATGATGAAAAAAATGAAAGGCGGCGCCATGGCCAAGCTGATGCAGCGCATGGGCGGCATGAAGGGCATGCCCCCGGGGCTGATGCGGCGCTAAATCGCCGCGGGCTCGTGCAGCATCAGTTCGCCGCGTAGCGAATGCGGGTAGGCCCGCGCGATGCGCAAATCCACCATTTGCCCCACCAGCCGTTGGCCGGCGGCGCCGGCGTCAAAATTGACGATGCGGTTGCACTCGGTACGCCCCATCAGCTCGGCGGCGTTGCGTTTGGATGGGCCTTCAACCAGCACCCGCTGCACCGTGCCCACCCGGCTTAGGCCAATGGCGGCGGCGGATTCGCCCAGCGCCGCTTGCAGCCGCTGCAGCCGCGCCAGCTTGACCGCGTGCGCGGTGTCATCGGGCAAGGCCGCGGCCGGCGTACCGGGGCGGGGGCTAAAAATAAAGCTAAAGCTCGCGTCAAACTGCAAGTCGGCAACCAAGGCCATCAGTTTGTCAAAGTCAGCATCGGTTTCGCCCGGAAAACCCACAATGAAGTCAGAGCTCAGCGACAACCCGGGCCGCACGGCGCGCAGCTTGCGCACCGTGCTTTTGTATTCCAGCGCGGTGTAGCCACGCTTCATGGCCATAAGCACCCGGTCTGAGGCGTGTTGCACCGGCAGGTGCAAGTGGTTAACCAACTGCGGAATACGCGCGTACGCGTCAATTAGGCGTTGCGTGAATTCTTTGGGATGGCTGGTGGTGTAGCGCAGCCGTTCAATGCCGGGTATGGCGGCCACGTAATCGAGCAGCGTAGCAAAGTCGGCCACTTCGGCCGTGTTGCCCATGGCGCCACGGTAGGCATTTACGTTTTGCCCCAGCAGGTTAACTTCTTTAACCCCTTGCGCGGCCAGTCCGGCCACTTCAACCAGCACGTCGTCTAGCGGGCGGCTAACCTCTTCACCCCGGGTATAGGGTACCACGCAGTAGCTGCAATATTTGGAGCAGCCTTCCATGATGGAGACAAAGGCCGAGGCCCCTTCGGTGCGGGCCGGGGGCAGATGGTCGAACTTTTCGATTTCAGGAAACG